>JAOPWI010000214.1 GCA_025965755.1 Frankiales bacterium
GGGCGTCGGGCGGGGGCGACCGCGCTGGCCGGCCTGCCGACCGGATGGCGCAACCTGCGCAGCCAGCCGCAGCGGGCGTCGTACGACGGGCTGGTCGTGACCTATGCGCACGGGCGCGACGGACTGACGGTCACCGTCGACGGCACGCCGCTGGACGGCGTGCGGCTGTGGTCGGCGAGCTCGTCCCTGGTCGACCTGCAGGTGGCCGGCGTCCGCCGCCGCTACGAGGTGTCCGTGGTCGGCGGCACCACCTGGGTCGACTCGCCGCTGGGCAGCAGCGCCATGGTCGAGGACGAGCCGCTCCCCCTGCCCGGGTCGGCGCTGGCGCCCGGCTCGCTCACCGCCCCCATGCCCGGAACGGTCCTGCGGGTCTCTGCCGGAGTGGGCGCGCAGGTGGCCGAAGGCGACGTCCTGCTCGTTCTGGAGGCCATGAAGATGGAGCACGCGGTCCGCGCGCCGGTCGCCGGGACGGTGACGGCGCTCGAGGTTCAGGCCGGCCAGCAGGTCGACGCAGGCGCTGTGCTGGCAGTGGTGGAGAGCGCCGCCTGACCCGCCGGTACCGTTGGCGGCGATGAGCAGCAAACGGAGCAGCAGGTGAGCGGCTGGCGACGGTGCGACCGGTGCCGGAGGGTCCTGTCGGGGGAGGAGTTCGACGGGGACAGCACGACGTGCCGGGACTGCCTGGCCGGTCCCCCGCCGCCCGCCCCCAAGAAGGCCAAGGCCGGCCCGGTGACCCGCAGCAAGGTCGCCGCGGCGCGCGCCGCGGTTCCCCCCGACGAAGCCGGCCCGCGGCGCCCGCTGCTGGGCGTGGCCGGCAGCGGCGACCTCGAGGTGCGCGAGCGCCGAGCCCGCCGCTCCGCGCAGGAGGCGCTGGCCGAGCTGCACCCCGAGGAGTTCGAGCAGCTGCTGCAGGCCGCCCGCAGCACGGAGGGTCTGCGGACCTAGGGGTCCGTCAGTCGCTGTTGCCGGAGGGGCTCGGACGGCCGTTGATCGCGTCCGTCCCGTCCTCGACCACCAGGGCCACCGCCGCGAGGGCAAGAGCGTGCGCCCGGCCGTGGTGGCCGCAGAACAGCAGGTCTCCGCCGGGCAACACCGCCCGGATGAACGCCTGCGCGCCGCAGCGGTCACAGCGATCGTCGTGGGTGAGCACGCGAGTGGGAGCGAAGGCAGGTGCAGTCATGGCGGCCGTCCTCGGGTCGGTGTCCGGCTCCAGCTGTATCGGCAGGCCCGGCCGAACCCGTAGTGGCGGGAACTGGTAATGTTCCGCGCCGTACCACCCAGCGCCGCTAGCTCAATTGGCAGAGCAGCGGACTCTTAATCCGCGGGTTCGGGGTTCGAGTCCCTGGCGGCGCACCCCGTGTGACCTGGCCCTTCACCTTCCGAGGTGCGGGGCCAGCGTCGTCTCCGGCGAGATCGTCAGTTCAGACTCAGTTTCAGCCGGAGCTGATCTTCTCTCCGTGGCGGTGCGCCCGGGTGCCCACGGGGCCCCACGATCGCTGGAGTTGCCTGCTGCGCGACAGTGTCCTTGACTGCTGAGCCTGCGAGCGCAAAGGCTGACGGACGCGCTACCCGGTGACGGCCTCGCCACCTCCGGTGCCGACGGCCGCGACCCCGTGGGGTAGTTCCGGCGGCCCAGGCGCGAAGGCCTTGGCTCGCGACGGTCTCGTGGCCCACCGCGCGTCAGGTGCCCTCAGCCATGCGCTGCGCTACAGCTCCTGGCCGGTGCCACCGGGCGCGAGTCGCACCCTGTCGACCTGTAGCTCAGGGACGCGTCCGGTTCGAGCCCCGTGATCCGCCGGTCCCTGCCGCAGCCAGCGCCTCGTCGTCCCGCGGGTGGGAGACGGCACCCAACGGGGAGGGCTGACTCACCCGGCGAGCGTCGAGACGCGAGCCGGTGCCGCCGACCAGAGCGCGCCGCGGGCGTGCGGGGGGACCGCTGGAGACATCGGCGGTACCGCGGCGAGGCGCACGTACTCCTCCCCCTGCGCCGGGCGCACGTCCTGCTCGCCCTTGTTCGGCCACAGCGCCAGCGCCCGCTCTGCCTGGGCCGTGATGGTGAGCGACGGGTTGACCCCGAGGTTGGCGCTGATGGCCGAGCCGTCGACGACGGAGATCGACGGGTGTCCCCAGAGCCGCTGGTACGGGTCGACGACCCCGGTCGCCGGCGACTCACTGATCGGGCAGCCGCCGATGAAGTGGGCGGTCATCGGCACGTTCGCGAGCTCCCCGACCGTGCCGGTCGTGTAGCCGCCCATCTTCTCGGCGAGTCGGGTCGCGACCTCGTCGCCGGCCGGGATCCACGTGGGATTCGGCGCGCCATGGCCCTGGCGCGACGTGAGCCGGCCGCGCCGCAGGAACGTGGTCACGGAGTTGTCAAGGGTCTGCATCACGAGCACGACGACGGACCGCTCCGACCACCGGTACGGGACCAGGGTGCGCAGGAAGACCAGTGGGTGGCGGAGGGGACCGGCCAGACCGCGCAGCCAACGCGGCAGCCGGCCGCTGCCGCCGATCATCACCGTGGTGACGAAGGCCATCGCGTTCGAGCCCTTGCCGTACCGGCAGGGCTCCACGTGCGTCACGTCGTCGGGGTGGAAGGACGAGGTGATCGCGACCCCTCGGGTGAAGTCGTCCTTCGTCGTCCACTGCGCCGCGACGCGCAGCGACTCGCTGTTGGTGCGGGTGAGGTGGCCGAGCCGCTCGGACAACCGGGGCAGGGTGCCGGCGTCGCGGTGGGAGTGCAGCAGCGTCTGCGTGCCGAGCGCCCCCGCGGCCAGGACGACGTGGCGGGCGCGGAACACGGTCCTGCGGCCGCCGAGGGCCCGCGTCGCGCGGGCGGTGACCCGCACGCCGTCGCCGAGGTCGCGCAGCTCGGTCACGGTGGTGTCGGGGACGATCCGTGCGCCGAGGCCCTCGGCCAGGTGCAGGTAGTTCTTCACGAGCGTGTTCTTGGCACCGACACGGCACCCCGTCATGCAGGAGCCGCACTCCGTGCAGCCGGTGCGCTCGGGGCCTGCCCCGCCGAAGTAGGGGTCGGCGACCTTCGTGCCCGGCTGCTTCTGCCCGTCACCGAAGAAGACGCCAACGGGGGTGAGGCGGAAGCTGCGCCCGACACCCATGTCGTTCGCGACGTCGCGCATCAGCTCGTCGCTGCGGGTCACCGTCGTGTTGTCCGTGACCCCGAGCATGCGGCTCGCCTGCTCGTACCAGGGCGACAGCTCGGCGTCCCAGTCGGTGATGTGCGACCACTGCGGGTCGCGGAAGAACGGCGACGGCGGCTTGTAGAGCGTGTTCGCGTAGTTCAACGACCCGCCACCGACTCCGGCGCCCGCGAGCACCAGCACCTGGCCGACCTTGACGATGCGCTGGATGCCGTGGAGCCCGAGCCGGGGTGCCCACACGAACCTGCGGATCGACCAGGACGTCGTGGGAAGCTCGTCGTCGGCCCACCGGCGCCCGGCCTCCAGCACGACGACCGAGTAGCCCTTCTCGGCGAGGCGCAGCGCGGCGACGCTCCCGCCGAAGCCGGATCCCACGACCACGACGTCGACGTCCTCAGTGCTGGGCATGCGTGCTTCTCCTTCGTTCGACGTGCGGTGACGGCTGGGTGAGGGCGGGCGCCACCCGTCGGCGGCCAGGAGGCGGAGGAACGGGTCAGCGGGTGACAGCGAGGACGTCCAGCTCGCGCGCGAACGTCACCGCCTCGTCCCAGTCGCCCGCATCGGCGATGCGGCGGCGCAGCTTCATCACCACGCGCTGCCGGTCGACCGTCAAGGCTCCGACGACACGGTTGCCGCGGCGGTACAGCGCGATGGCACCCGGTCCCGGCGGCCCCACGAGCAGCACCTCGTCCGCGCCGGGCGTGCCCACGAACTGCACGCGGTGGCCGTACCAGTCGGACCAGAAGTAGGGGACGCTGTCGAGCAGCTCAGGTTCCTGGCGGGACACCGCGTTGCGACCCGCCAGCGAGCCCTGCTCCGCGGCGTTGGTCCAGTGCTCGAGCCTCATCAGCTCGCCGTCGAACAGCGCCTGCGGGGCGTGCGCCACGTCCCCAGCGGCCCAGATGCCGGGGACCGAGGTCGCGAGGGACGCGTCGCACACGATGCCTCCGTCGCGGTGCAGGTCGACGGCCGCGCCCAGCCACCCGGTGGCAGGGGTGACCCCCAGCCCCGCGACGACGAGGTCGGCCTCGACCACCGACCCGTCCGCGAGGCGCACGCCGGTCACCTGGCCGTTCGCGTGCAGCACCTGTTCGACGCCGACGCCGAGCCGCACCGCGGTGCCGGCCTCACGGTGCAGGTCGGTGAGCATCTCGCCCACGGCAGGTCCGACCGAGCGCGACAGCGGCGTGGGCATGGCCTCGATCAGGGTGACCGACAGGCCGCGCTTGTGCGCCGCGGACGCGACCTCGGAGCCGATGAAGCCGGCACCGATGATGATCACTCTGGCGCCCGCGTCCATGGCAGTGCGTACGTCCCGGGCGTCGTCCAGGGTGCGCAGCGTGCTCACGCCGCGCAGCCCCTCGGTGCCGGGGAGCTGCCGTGGTGTCGCGCCGGTCGCGATGACGAGGGCGTCGTAGCGGATTCGCGTCCGGTCCGTGACGACGTCGCGGGCCGCCAGGTCGAGGCCCTGGGCTCGTTCGCCGAGGTGGAGGTCGACCCCGAGGTCGTCGCGCAGCTCGCGGTCGCTGATGAGCGTCACCATCTCCGCGTTCTGCTCGGTCAGGTAGGCCTTGGCCAGCGAGGTCCGGTCGTACGGCGCCCACAGCTCCTCCCCGACCAGGCTGATCTCGCCTTGGTAGCCGGCCGACCTGGCCCCCTCGACGGCCCGCAGCCCCGCCAGGGAGGCGCCGACCACCACAAGCCGGTGGGGCATCTCACCCCGCCAGGCGCAGGGCGCTCACGGGGCAGGCCGCGACTGCTGCCATCACGTGCTTGCGGTGCTCCTCGGCGGGCGCGGCGTCGAGGACGTCGACGTAGCCGTCCTCGCCGACCTCGAAGAAGTCCGGCGCCATGGCCTCGCACATCCCGAGGCCCTGGCAGGTATCCACGTCAGCGGCGATCTTCACGTCAGGCCTCGACTCGCTCGAGCGGGCGAAAGTCGATCTTGTCCCGGACGCCGCAGTCAGGGCAGGTCCAGTCGTCGGGGATGTCGGTCCACGCCGTGCCGGCGGGAAAGCCCTCGAGCTCGTTGCCCGCCTCGACGCGGTACGTGTAGGAGCAGCCCGGGCAGCGCGCGGCGAGGACGTCGGCAGGCGGGGCCTCGACGAGGTCGACCGGCAGGTCCGCGGTCACGAGCGGCTCGGCCGGCAGGGGGTACTTCTTCAGGAGCTTGTCCAGCTTGCCCGGCTGCACGTTCGCCCGCCGCAGGTCACCGCTGTAGTGCTCGACAACGCGCTGGTCCATGAGCTTGCGGAACACGGGTGGGATGCACGCCACCACCATCATCCCGGTGTAGCCGGTGGGCAGGACGGGGGCCTCGGTGAAGTCGCGCAGGGTCTGAAAGCGCCGCGTGGGATTGGCGTGGTGGTCGCTGTGGCGCTGCAGGTGGTAGAGCAGCACGTTGGTCGCGATGTTGTTCGAGTTCCACGAGTGCTCGGGCAGGACGCGCTCGAAGCGGACGCGGTCGCCGCTGCCGACCTTCTGGCGCAGCAGGCCGTAGTGCTCCATGTAGTTGACCAGCTCGAGCAGGGTGAAGCCGAAGACCGCCTGGACGATCAGGTACGGGGCGATACCGAGGCCGAGCCACACGAGCAGCGCACCCCAGAGCACGACGGTCATCAGCCAGGCGTTGAGGACGTCGTTGTTGATCTTGAAGGGGTGGCTCTGCTTGCGGGCGAAGCGCTTGGCCTCGACCTCCCAGGCGCTGGTCAGCGAGCCGAGCACGGTGCGCGGCCAGAAGCGGTAGAAGGACTCGCCCATCCGTGCGGAGGCGGGGTCGTCGGGGGTCGCCACCCGGACGTGGTGGCCCCGGTTGTGCTCGATGTAGAAGTGGCCGTAGAAGCACTGCGCCAGGGCGATCTTGCCGAGCCAGCGCTCGAGCTCGTCCTTCTTGTGCCCGAGCTCGTGCGCCGTGTTGATGGCGACGCCGGAGACCGTCCCGAGGGTGAGCGAGAGGCCGATGTTTCCCCAGACGCCGTAGCCGGCAGTGGCGATCGCGTACATGGCCACCACGAACCCGACGTACTGCAGGGGCAGGTAGAGGTAGGTGACCCAGCGGTAGTAGCGGTCCGCCTCGAGCTGCTCCATCACCTCCTCCGGGGGGTTCGTCGGGTCGTGGCCGGCGAACAGGTCGATCACCGGCACGATGACGAGCAGCACGACCGGGCCGAGCCACAGGACGGCGGCGAGGTCCACCACGGTGTGCAGGGCGACGGCGAGCAGCGGCAGCACGGGGACGACGAGACCGAGCATCCAGGCGCGGCGCTTGCCGTCCTGCCAGGTGCTGCGGCCGTCTACCGGCGTCGGCAGGGCGTAGGTCTTCATCAGAGGCTCCTTCTGTGGCGTCCCGCACACGCTAGGGACCGCGCAGCACGAAATCATCGGCTCCTCAGCCCATACCTGCGCGATGGCGTTGTGCGCTGCGCACGACGCAGCGCTACCGTGCGCGCGTGGCCTCTGCCCAGACCCTCGCCCTGCTGGCGACGACGGCCGGCACGGCGCTCGCGCGCTTCGACGAGCTCGTCGTCCTCGTCGTCGCCGACATCGAGCGGCAGCTGCCGGAACTGGCCTCCGACGCAGGTCTGCGCGAGTCCCTCGCGGTCACGATCTCCGAGAACCTCGGCGCCGCGCTGCGGCTGCTCGCCGATCCCGACGTCGGGCCGCCGCCTGCCCCGCGCCCGTCCCTGGACCACGCCCGGCGGATCGCCCAGCGCGGGCTGCCGCTGTCGGCCCTGCTGCGGGCCTACCGGCTCGGGCAGGCCGTCTTCCAGCAGTACGTCATCGCCGAGGTCGCGGGCGCCTCGTCCGACGCGGCCGTCGTGGCCGAGGGGGCGCAGCTCGTGTCGAGCGTGTCCTTCAGCTACGTCGACCGCATCTCGGGCGAGGTCGTCCAGGCCTACCAGACCGAGCGCGACTACTGGCAGCACCAGCGGATCGCCGCCCGCTCCGCCCAGGTGGACTCGGTCCTGTCGGGGCGCACCACAGAGCTGGGCGGGGTCGAGCGCGCCCTCGGCTACGCGGTCGACCAGCAGCACCTCGCGGCCGTCCTCTGGACCGACGCCACCGACGACGCGCTGCCGTCGCTCGAGCGGGCAGCCGGTGCGTTGGCCACCTCCGCCCGCTGCACGGGGCACCCCCTCGTGGTCGCTCGCGACGTGAGCACGGTGTGGGCCTGGCTGCCCTCGCCCCTCACGCCGCCGGACGTCGTGCTGGGCCCGGGTATCCGCGCCGCGCTGGGAACCGAGCGCTCAGGGCTGTCCGGGTTCCGGGCCAGCCACGTGGAGGCCCTGGAGACCCAGCGCGTCGTGACGACGGCCGCGCCGTCGCGACGCCTGTCGACGACGTCGGCGTCCTCCGTCGGCCCGCTGCGGCTGCTCTGCGACGACGTGGACCGTCTGCGGTCGTGGGTCCTCGGTGTGCTCGGGGCGCTCGCGCTGGACGACGCTGGCACCGACGCGCTGCGGGAGACGGTCGCGGTGTTCCTCGCGTCGGGGCGCAGCTACGTGCACACCGGCAAGCAGATGAGCCTGCACCGCAACTCCGTGCAGTACCGCGTCAAGAAGGCTTGCGACGTGCTCGGCGAGCAGGCCCTGGAACGCCCCCTGGACCTGCAGCTCGCGCTGCTCGCCTGCCGGGTGCTGGGCGCTCCCGTGCTCACGCCGAAGGGCTAGCAGCCGACGGCGACGGGGCCGGCACCCGGTCAGCCCCGCCGGTCGCGCAGACCCGCAGCTGCTCGCCCCGCCAGCGCGCCGACGACGACGGCGAAGACGGCGCTGACAGCGAAGGCGTACGGGGACTGCTCCGAGCGGCTGAGCAGTCGCAGGGGCAGGGTGAGGGTGAGCGCGGCCAGGGCGGCCACCGCTCCCTGCACGAGGGCGCGCCGTGCCAGACCGACCCGTCGCCCGGCGACGACGAAGCCGGCGGCGCCCACCAGCGAGAGCCACAGCCCAGCAAGCAGCTCGCTGACCGCGCCCGCCAGGGGCGAGAGGAGCTCCCCCAGGAGCAGGACGGTGAACCCGCTGGACGCGCCCTTGGCCAGCGCACCGATGTCGATCTCCGGGGCGCTCCGGCCGGCGGGTGCGGGTCCCGTGCGCTGCGGCGGCATGCCCGGCAGGGCGGGTCGCGGACCGCGGCGGCGACGACGCTCTCGTCGGCTGGTCACCGGCGATCGCTGGACTGCGTCAGGACACCCACGGCAGGACGTCCTCGACCGCCCCGTCCGGGCGCTGCTGCCGCCGGACGCGCACGTCCTGCACGACGACACGACCGTCGGCGACCAACGCCACGCTGTCCGCTCTGACGGCCCAGTCGTCCACGGCGCAGCCAGCAATCACGGCCGCCTCGACGTGGTCCGCCTGCGCGAGCAACGCGGACAGCAGCGGCTGCAGCGTGGCGTCGAGGTGGGCGGGAGCGGCGGCGGCAGTGTCGAGCACGGTCTGGTCGAGGAACACCCCGTCGCCCTGCGGTACCCACCCGATCAGCGCCGGCAGCGCCTTGCGGTCGATGACCCGGTCGTACAGTCTGACCACGCTCGTGCGGTCCAGCCCCAGCAGCCTGCGGAGCACAGCGGTCTTCCCGGCACCGGATGCGCCGCGGAGCGCCGCGGAGCGCCACACCTGCGCCGAAGGGGACGACCAGCGTGCCCACGTCCGGCGAGTCGAGACGCAGGAAGGGAGTCACCGGTCGATGCTAGGGGTCGTCAGCACGCCGGGCGGTGCCGACACCTACGGCAGCATGCGCAGCCGGCTCATGCACATCGCACGCCTGCTGGTCGGTGGCGTCGAGGTGGCCGAGGTTCTGCAGAACGTCGCTCGCGCAGCCTGCGAGGTGGCCGGTTACGACCGCTGCGTCGTCGCGACGGCGGAGGGTCTGACGCTGCGCGGCCGGGCTGGGTACGGAGTCTCTGACGCCGATGTCGAGAGCATCGACCTGAGCCTGGCGGAGGTGCCCGAGCTGGCCCGCCTGCTGCCCGGCCGCGAGCCGCTCGTGCTCGTCGCCGAGGAGGTGGCGCGTGCCATCCCCGAGGACTACGTCGACCTGTTCGACATCGCGGGCACGCTGGTCGTCATCCCGCTGTCGTCGTCGTCGACGGATCTGCGCGGCCTCGTCTTCGTCGATCGCGCGGGCAAGCGCTTCACGCCGTCGCAGGACGAGCTGCGAGCACTGGTGGACTTCGCTGACGTCGCCGCACTGGTGCTGCAGAACGCGATCCTGTCGGAGGACAGCCGGGTGCTGGCGGCGGTCCTGGAGCGCAGCCGCATGGCCACCGGACTGCACGACGGCGTGACGCAGATGCTCTTCGCCGTCGACCTGGCCCTGCAGGAGGCGCTGGCGGTGCCCCGTCTGCCGGCCGGGGCCCGACAGCACATCGTGCGCGCGCAGCAGGACGTGGCCTCCAGCAGTCAGCAGCTGCGTGCTGCTCTCTTCGAGCTCACGCAGGAGCCGGAGCAGGTCCCCGCGGCGCGGCATGACGCGCAGCTCGCTCCCGCGCCGCCCCGCGACCAGGACCCATGGCTGAGCGACGTCCGCGTCATCGTGGACGAGTTCTTCCGACGGTCCGGCATCGGCGTGGACTTGCAGGTGCGTGGCGAAGGCCGCAAGCCGCAGACCGCAGCCCTCGACATCTTGCTGCGCACGGTTCGTGAAGGTCTGGCGAACGTCGTCAAGCACGCCCAAGCGACCGAGGTGACGGTGGTGGTCCGGCGCAGCGACCACTGGTGGATGGCCGAGGTCCACGACGACGGGGTCGCCGATCCGACTGCCCTGCGGCGAGCACTCGCGGTGGCGGGAGCACGCCCTGGGGCTGACAGCGGCTACGGGCTGCTGAGCCTCAAGCAGCAGGCCAGCCGGGTCGGCGGGCGCCTGTGGTTGTCGACGTCGACCCGGCTGCAGGGCCTGCAGGTGACCACGTCCGTGCCGACGGGGCCGGAGGCGTGACGCTCACCGTCGCGGTCCTCGACGACCACGAGGTCGTGCTGGAGGGGCTGATCCGTGGGTTGGAGCGCCACGGGGTCGACGTGGTGGTCAACGAGACGGCAGCCACGCCGTACCTGGTGGAGGTCGAGCGCCATCGGCCCGCTGTCTGCCTGGTCGACCTGCGTCTCGGAGGTGAGGTCACCGGCTTCGACGTCGTCGCCCGCTGCCGCGAGCTCTCGCCGGACAGCCGCGTCGCCGTTCTGACGAGCAACGAGGACCCACGTGCTGCCGCGCGCGCCATCGAGGCCGGTGCCTCCGGGTACCTGCTGAAGGACATCGCGATGAAGCAGCTGGTCGACCGGCTGGAGGCGGTGCGCGACGGGAACCTCGTCCTCGACGAGAGGGTGGCCGAGGGCGTGCTGCGCCCGCAGCCCGGCACACGCAGTCCGCAGAACCGGCAACTCCTCAAGCTGGTGGCCGCCGGGCTGACCAACCGCCAGATCGGCGCGGAGATGCACCTGTCTCCGCACACCGTCAAGGAGTACTTGAGCAAGATCATGCGTGAGCTGGGGACCCACACTCGAGCGGAGACGGTCGCGACGGCGTCCCAGCGCGGCCTGCTCGACGACTGAGCGCGTTCAGTCGCGCAGGACCCCCAGCGCCACGGCCGCCACCAGGCACAGACCTGCCCCCGCGCAGGCGACGCTGCCGCGACGGAGCATGCGGGCGCGCAGGTCGCGCTCGTGCTCGTCCAGCACCGCGGGCGCCAGGACGGGCGCGTTGCGCCACCCCCAGATGCCGAGGCCCAGGAGCACGAGGGCGACCAACACCACGAGGGCTGTCGTGAGCGCAGTGGCTCCCGCGGTCCTCGTCACCTGGGCGGCGTCGCGGTCGGGACCGTCGAGGCGGCCGGCGGAGTGGGCACCCCGAGGTCGGGCTCGGGATCGGCCGGGCGGTAGTCGGCCGCGTACTCGACGTCCGCGTCCACGACCAGGTCGATCACGTGGTCCCGCCAGACAGCGACAGCCCGTTCCGTCTCCTGCTGCTGGCGCAGCTGGTCTCGCACCTGCTCGAAGGTGCTGGGGGCGCTTGGCACGACGCGGTCGACGCGACCGAGGTGCCAGCCCAGGGACGTCTGCACAGGCCCGAACAGGGCGCGCGCGGGCACGGCGAAAGCAGCAGCGGCGAAGGCGGGGTCGAGCTCCGCAGCAGTGAGCAGGCCCAGCTCACCGCCCTTGTCCTTGGTGCTGGTGTCGAGCGAGGTCTGTGCCGCGACAGCGGTGAGGTCCTGGCCGGCGCGCAGTCTGCGCAGAACTGCCTGTGCGACCGCCTGTTCCGCCACGACGATGTGCCGGACCTGCCGCCGCTCCGGCACGGCGTACGTGGCCGGGTCCGCTGAGAACATCGCCTGCAGCTCGGCGTCGGTGACCTCGACCTCGTCGGTCGTGCGGTCGAACAGGTCTCGCACCTCGAGCTGGCGGCGGATCTCGGCGAGCACGTCCTTCTCCCCCACCCCCTGCGCCCCGAGCGCCTGCACGTACGCGGCCCGGCCGCCCTGCGGGTAGCGCTGGAGCAGGAAGCGGTCGAGGGCGTCGCTCACCGTCTTGTCGGCGATGCGGATGTCCTGTGCGCGCGCGGCGTCATCCAGGACGAGGCTGATGGCCATCGCCTTGGCGGTGTCCCTGCGGAAGCGGTCGAGGCCGGCGGCGTCCTCGGGCACCTGCACCCCGTACAGCGCCCGCAGGACGTCGGTGCGTCGCTGGACCGCGGCCTCCGTGACCACGCGGTCCCCCACCCGAAAAGCCGCATCCTGCGGGAGGCCGGCCCACGGCGCCCAGCGCACCAGGCCGGCCGCACCGACCGCGACGACCAGCACGGCGAGCAGGGCCACCTTCGCCGTCCGACGGGAGCGGGCAGCCGGAGCGGGTCCCCCGTCCGCGACGGGGGGTGTGACCGCTTCCGCCACGCTCTCGCTGTCGGCACCAGGGAGCGACGCACGGCTGCCCTGCGTCCGGGCGACGTCGGGCGTCGGCGGGCCGACCTGGACGGCCTCAGCGAGCTGCTCCAGCTGCGGCGGGGTCGCCCCGTGCTTGGCGCGACCCTCGTGGGTGTCGTCGGCGACGCCGACCGCGGTCGTGTCGCTCCCGGGTTCTTCGACGTTGCTGTCGCTCATCGGGTGGCCAGCTCCGGTTCCGGAGTGCTCGTCCTGCACGTGTTCTCATCCTTCGTGTCCGTCTTGCTCTTGGCAGCCCCTGCACAGGCGACGACGAGGGCACTGCTCATGTAGGCGAGCAGGAGCGACCCGACGAGGACGAGGCCGAACTCCTGGATCACCCGGAGGTCGCTCGCGAGCAGGGCCAGGAAGCCGGCGACCCCGGTGGCCGCCGCGACGCCCACGGCGTGCTGCACGGGCCGGTGCCCGGACTGCCGCGCGTACAGCCCGAGCAGGGTGAACTCGCAACCGACGGCGGCGACCAGCGCACCGAGCGAGGTGGTCAGCGGTGACACGCCGAGCCCGCTGACGGCGAGGGCGGCGAAGCCCCAGCCGGCGGCCAGGCCGGCCGCGAGCAGCGCCCACAGCGCGTCCCGCCGCCGTCTCAGCCCGAGAGCGGCCACCACGGTGAGCACGGCCAGGGCGATCAGGTTGGGCAGGACGCGGTCGCGCGTCAGGGCGTCGTAGCCCTCAACGGCCACGACCGGCAGGCCGGCGACCCGCACGCTCGCTCCGGGCGGAGGCGGGGGCAGGGCGGCGCGCACGTCGTCGAGCAGGACCTGCAGCTGCGCCAGGTCAGCGATGCGGATGCCGAGCGTCACGACCGACTCGCGCCGGTCACTGCGCACCACCGCCCCGAGCAGGTACGGCGGTACGAGGTCAGCCGCTGCGAGGACCTGGCTGGACGTCGGGGACGGACCGACGAAGCCCAGCAGCGTGTCTGGGCTCGCGAGGACGCGCAGCCGGTCCCCCAGCCTGACGACGAGAGCCTCCTCGGCGGCCCGGCTCCAGGCCAGGGCCTCGGGGGCGAGCACGTCGGGCGCGCGCAGGACCACCGCGACCTCGCCGGTAGCGCCGAGGACGCGCTCCGCCTGCTCGGCCTCGTGGACGGCCGGCAGACCTCTCGCAGTGCTCTGCGGACTGGCCTCGACCTCCAGCCGGGGCAGGCTCCACCAGCCTCCTGCGGCGAGCACCGTCCCGGCCAGGAGCAGCGCGAGCAGCCGAGGCCGACGCGACGGAGCCCGCACCGGCTCCCCGACAGGGACGGCCGCGGATCGCGCGCCGGCCGTAGCCCGTGGCGTCGTGACGAGCGCTACCGCGAGCGAGGCGAGCACCCCGAGCGCGAGGGCGAGACCGAGCCCGCGGACGAAGGGCAGCGGGGACAGCCCGAGGGAGGCGAAGGCGGCCGCGCTCGCCACGCCCACGACGACCACGACGCGACGGTCTGGTCGACCGGCGAGGTAGACGGGGTAGTTGTTGCCGACACCGATGAGGATGGGCATCAGCGCCAGCATGCCGAGCGACAGCGGCGCACCCACGAGCCCGAGCACCGCGAGCGTCGTCGCGGTCGCCGTGACGGCGGCCAGCAGGGGCAGCAGTCGCGCACGACGCGGTCCGCGGCCCGTCCCGAGCAGCACCACGCCGACCAGGACGACCGCGAGCGCGCCGAGACCGGGCAGCTCGCGCCGCACGGTGTCCGCGAGCGCGGCGGACAGGACGGGCGTCCCGGTGACCCGGACCTGCGCGCCGTCGAGGTCGGCTTCGCGCACAGCCGAGCGGACGGCTCGTGTCAACGCCTCGGTGTCCAGCTGGTCCAGGTCCTCGCGCGGACGCACCAGGACGGCGACGCTGCGCGGCGACGGCAGCACGAACCGGTACTGCGGTCGCGGCCGCGCGTCGGGGCCGTACGCGACGCTCTTGACGAAGCCGGGGTTGCTCAACGTCGGCAGGCCCGCGTCGAGACCTCCGGCGAGCAGCGAGCCGTACCGCCGGTCGAACCCGGCGGTCGCACGGTCCCCCGCTGCCTGCACCTGCGCGGCGGACCCGCCCGCGTCCTGCGCCTTCTTGCGCGCCACGTCCCGTAGTCCGTCGCGGCGTCCGCTGATGCGTGCCAGCAGCTGCTGCGTCTGCGCCGCGACCTGGTTCAAGGAGGTGGCCGGTCCGTAGACGACGGCGACGTCCTCCAGCCCCGCCAGCCGACCCTCGAGCCGCAGGAGCTCCGGCAGCACCTCCGGCGACAGCATCCCGCCGTCGGTGCGCGCGGTGAGCAGCACGACGACGGGGTCTCCGCCGAAGGAGCTCTGCAGGTCCCGCAGGTCGTCGGCGCTGGTCGACGTCGCAGGCAGGAAGGACCGGATGCCGGTGTCCACCTCGAGCCGGACCAGGCCGGCGACGGCGAGCGCCCCGACGAGCAGGAGTCCGGCGGCCCGCCGCAGGGCGGGGGCTCCTGCCGCTCCTGCCCGCAACGGGCGCCCGGTTCGTCGCCACCTCACTCGCGCTCCTCGACCACCCGGGTGTAGTCGCCGTCGAACGGCCCCGGGCTCGCCGCTTGCCCGGGGCGGGGATAGGCGTTGGACTTGTCGAGGGCCCCGGTGTTCGTGGCGTAGGGCAGTCCTCGCACGGACTGCTCGTTGGCGATGGCGAACACCCGCAGGTAGTGGCCGTTCGCGTCCGACTGACGCAGGTTCGCCGAGAAGTTGGAGAAGAAGGCCCCGAGGTCGGCGCCGTAGGGCTGCAGGTAGGCCAACATCGGGTTCAGGTCCGCGAGGGCGACACGTGCGCGCGGTACGAGGGCCTGTCCCTGCTTCGCGAGCCGCGGCGTGCGCTGCAGCGTGGCCGGCGCCTTGTCCAGCACGCCCTGCAGCGCCGGCACCGACGACCGGAGCTCGCGTGCCGTCGCCGGCAGCTCGAGCAGGGCGGCGTCCAGGGCGGGCGCCGCCAGGCGCAGGTCCGCGGCGACCGGCGCCAGCACGGTCGCCAGCTCCTGCAGGTCGCGGGTCGCGGTGGTGGCGGACGAGGCGAGCCCCGGGAGTGCCTGCACGGACGAGGCCACGTCGGTCGACCGTGCGGCCGTGACTGAGGACAGCTGCTGCGCCGACTCGACGAGGCGGGTGATGTCGCCGTGTCCGCCGTCGAGCGCGCTCAGCAGGACGGCGGTCTGCCGTGACAGGGCCGTCAGGTCGGCCGACTGAGCGGCGAGAGCGTCGACGGTGGTCGCGCCCTCACGGCCGAGCCCGCCTGCTCCTTCGAGCAGAGCGTCGAGGTCGGCGCCGCGCCCGTCCGTGCTCCTGGCCAGGGACTGGACCGTCTGCTGCAGCGCGGTCCTCGTCTTCGGGTCCAGGGAGCGCAGGACGTCGTCGAGCTGGACGGAGGCCAGCTCGGCCGTCGCCGGCAGCGTGCCGCCGTCCTCGATCTGGGGCCCGCTGCCGTCCACGACTTCGAGGTAGGACTCCTCGATCAGGGTCTTGCTGCGCAGGCGGAGCGTGGCGCCCTGGTGCAGGGGAGCCGTGTCCTCGTCCAGCTGCATGACCACGCGGGCGGCCCCGTCCCGCGTCTCCAGCTCCCGCACCTTGCCGGCCAGGACGCCGGCGATGCGCACGTCCGAGTCGTAGGACAGGTTCTGCACGTCCGAGACCGTGGCAGCCACGCGGTACCCCTCGGTGAGGGGCCCGAGCTGACCGCCCATCTTCACCCACATGAACAGGAAGAACGCGAGGCAGGCCAGGAGGAAGGCGAGCACCACGCCCAGCCGGACCTTCGGGAGCGACGCTGCGGGGATCCTCATCGGGTGGTGCCCTTCTCGGCAGCGCTGACGTCGGGCAGGCCCATCGGGACGGAGTTGGGGCTGACCTGGAACAGGCCGCGCAGGATGCCTCCGTTGGCGTCCTCCAGGCTCGTCACGCTCGTCGTGTTGTAGACGAAGTCCTTGACGTCAGGGAGGTACTCCACGAGCTCGGCGGTGGCCGCGTCGGCTCGGCTGGTCACCCGACGGACGTCGGACAGGACGGGCCGCAGGTCAGCCAGGACCGGGCGCAGGTCGGCCACGAGGGGCCGGGCCTGCCGCGCCAGCGGGCCCGCGACGTCGAGCGTGCTGTCCAGCCGCCCGACCGTCTTCTGCAGCTGGTCGAGGGCGGCCGGGAGCTCCTCGCTGGCACCGCTGAGCGCGTCCAGAGCCGGGTCGAGCTCCTCGGTCAGGGCGCTCACGCTGGTCGTCGCCCGCTGCAGCTCCGCCGTGACGCCCGGCAGCTCGGCGAGAGCGGCGTCCAGCTCGTCGTCGCTGTCGCGCAGGACGGACAGGGTGGCCCGCGCGTCGGAGACGAGCGAGGTCAGACGGACGTCGTCGCGGCCGGCGGCCGCCGCGATGTCGGACAGGGAGGTGACGAGCCGGCGGATCGTGTCGCGGCGCTGCGCCAGCTGCTCGACGACCGGTTGCAGCGACGTCAGGGTGCCGTCCGCAGCCTCGAGGCCGGGGGGCAGGTCGACGGCAGCGTTGGCCAGCCCGACGTCGGCCTCAGCCAGGAGGCTGCCGACCGCCGTGCGCGACTCCTCGTCGAGGTGCTGGAGGACCTCGTCCACCTGCTCGGGGTCCTCGGTCTGGCTGGCCGGGATGACGCCACCCTCGCGGAGCGGCTTGCCGGGTGCGCCTCCAGCCGCGACCTCGACGTACATCTCGTTCAGCGGGCTCTTGGGCCGCAGAACGAGACGCGCGTTGTCGTAGACCCGGCTCGCTCGGTCGCCATCGAGCTTGAGCGTGAGGCGGGCGCGGCCGTCGTCCGTGACGTCAGCGCCCACGATGTCGCCGACGGTGACGCCGGCCATGCGCACCTCCTGACCGTTGCCGGGGCTGATACCGGGTGCTTCCTCGAAGTCCGCCGCGAAGGTGAAGCTGTCGTCCCAGGGCGAGGAGACCCGCTGCTGGCTGAGGATGTAGCCCCCGACGACGAGACCCAGGACGACGAGTCCGGCGATCACGGCGGTGTCCCGAGGGAGGCCAGGGGTGCGGCGCAGCCGGTCGAGCAGCCGGGAGGTGCGGGTGGGGCTGCTCACGGTGTGGTCCCTTCGAGGCCGAGCAGGTCGGCGAACAGGGCGTCGACCGGCAGGGGCGGGACGCCGCCGACGCTCTCGGTGCCCGGGCCGGGGTGGAAGGCGAGGGTCGCGCCGTTGGCATCGGTCATCTTCGCGGTGGCGGCCAGCCCGGCGAACATGTAGCCGAGCTCCTGATAGAGCGGCGTCTTCCCGCGGTAGGGGCTCAGGACGGCCTTGAGGACGGGGCCGCGCAGACGGTCGACGACCGGGCCGCGGACGTCCTCCGTGACCTGCTCCGCCTGGCGCACCACGGGAACAGCGTCGACCAGCATCGGACGCAGGTCGCGGGCCAGCAGCCGGACGTCGGCCACGACGGGGCGGGCCTCGGCGAGGACAGGCCGTGCGGCCCGCAGGAGCTGCGCGCCCTCCCTCATCGTGGCCTGGAGTCGGGGCGCGGTGTCCTGAACCTTGGTCAGCGTGCGGTCGAGGCGGGTCAGGGCAGCCCGGGTGACCTCGAGGGTCCGCGGCGCGGCCACGATCGTGCGGGCGATCGCCTCCCGCTGTCCGTTCAGCACTCCGGTCGCGCCTGCACCGGCCCGGAGCATGCCGTCGAGCTCGCCCTGCTCGGCGGACAGCGCACGGCCCGTGTCCTCGAGGCCTTGGACGAGGGACGACAGGTCGTCCTCCGGCTCCGAGCCGCGGAGGGCCTGCAGGACCTGGCCGGCCGGCTGCAGCGTGTCGGGGGCACGTTCGACCAGGGCCTGGGCGGCCGCTGCACCCCGCGGCTGCGTCGCGCCCTCGAGCTGCGTGATGGACGTCCTGAGGCCGTCCCTCTGCTCCGGCCCGATCTGCTCGAGGACCCGGTCGAGCTCGACGGGGACCGTGGTGCGGGCGGCCGGGACACGGCCGACGGGCTTGCCCGGGTCCCCGCCGGGCGAGAGCGCGACGTAGTAGTTCCCACCCAGCAGCGTGGTCGGACGGATGGCTGCGCTCGGGCTGGTTCCCAGCTTGGCCAGCGTGCCCTTGTCGAGCTTGACCGTCAGCAGGGCGTTCTCCCCCGCCTTCTCCACGCCGGTCACCACGCCGACCGGCACGCCGGCCACCTTGACCCGGCTCTGGTTGTCCCGGAGCCGGTAGTCCCGCTCGGCCTCGATGAGCAGCGTGTCGCCGGAGGCGAGCCGGACCGCGAGGGCGGACTTGTTGAAGAGCAGCACGCCGACGAGGGCGGCGACGCTCAGGAGCAGGGCCCCCAGCTGCAGCCGGCTCAGCCGTGGCAGTCGGCCTGTGAGCGCCTTCATCGTGGCTGTCCTGACGTCGTCTGCTTCTGCGCCTCACCGGGAGCGGGGTAGGCGTTGCGTGAGGTGATCGGGTCGGGGAGCGTCGTGCCGAGCGGCCCCGCACCCGAGAACGACTCGCTGTTCGCGAGGGTGTTCAGCCGGAGCCAGTGGCCGTTCTTGTCCCCCTCGGACAGCGCGTCGCTGGCGTACGCGAACCACAGCGAGACCTCCGGGCTGTACGGCGCGAGCACGTCCAGCGGCGTCGCGGCCAGCGTGACGGCGCGCCGCACCTTCGGTGCGAGCGGACGGGCGTCGGTCACGAGGCCGGTCAGTCCGTCGACGGCCGGCAGCGCCTGCTGCGCGACGCCCGGCACGTCCTGCAGCGGCTCGACGACGTCGCGCAGCGTGGCGCGGATGTCGGCCGTGCTGTCACCCAGCGCCGCACCACCGTCGCGCAGGCCGCCGGCCGTCACCCGGAGGTCGTCGAGGGGACGCCCGAGGTCGACCAGCGCCTTCCGGGTCTCCCCGAGCGTCGTGGGCAAGCGCTCCAGCGTGCTGTCCAGCGGGGCCCCGTCGTCGACGGCGAGGTCCCCGAGGTTCACGTCCATCTCCCGGACGAGGTCGCCGAGCTCCTGCTCACGGCCCTTGAGACGCTGGGACAGCGTCCGCGCCGTCGTGAGGAGCGTGTCGAGGTCCGCCTCCGGTGCGCTCAACGCCCGGCTCACCCGTGCGCTGTCCTCCAGCAGGTCCGGGCTGGCGCCGAGCAGGTCGTTCAGGTCCTCGGCGTGCCGGGCCGCGCCCCGACCGGCCGTGCGCACGGTGGCCGCCAACGCGGTCCGGGTCGGCTCGTCGAGCACGGCGAGCAGGGCGTCCAGGTCCGTGGCGTTGCCGGCAGGACCCGGCTCGAGGACCGCGCCGTCGGGCAGCCGGCCGGCGGCCGGTGTGCCCGGGTCGAACTGCACGAGCTTCTGCCCCAGAGCGCTGCGGGCGTCGACGAAGGCCTTCGCGTCGCGGTAGACCGGCCGCTCCCCGTCGAGCTGCAGCACGAGGCGCGCCTTGCCGGCCTTGCCGGCGATGTCGCGCACCTGGCCCACGCGGACCCCGTTGCTGCGGACGTCGTTGCCGACGCGCAGGGCCGGGCCGATGTCCTCGAAAGCCACGTCGACGAGGGTGTAGTCACGACCGACGAGGCCGCGCTGGCTGGTGAAGGCGATACCGAGGCTCAAGGTGAAGGCCACGAGAACTGCACCGCCGGTCACGGTCGCCTTGTTGAGGCTCATCGCCGGCCACCCAGCAGGGTGCCGAGCAGGCTCTTCTCCTGCTCGACGGTCAGCCCGGTGGCGCTGCCCGGGTCGACGAGCGGCAGCGTCGGCCGTCCGGGGAGCTTCGGCAGCACGGTGGTCGGCGCGGCCGTGGTCGGCGCCTTGCCCGCGAGCGACGGCAGGTTTTTCGTGATGCCCTTGACCGGTGTGTCGACCGGGACCGGACCCATCAGGGTCTCCTCGCTGATGATGGCGTGGGCGCGGAAGTAGTGGCTGAGCCCGTCCCTGCCGTTCGTGGTCAGCGCCCAGTTGCGGATGAACTCGAGCAGGTTCGAGAGCTTCTGGTCGTCCCCGATCAGGCCCAGTGCGACCGGCGCTGCGTCCCTCGCCGCCGACCGTGCGGCCGGGCCGGCCGCCTCGAGGTCGGCCGCGACGGGACGGGCCTGGGTGACGAGCTGCTGCGCCTTCTCGAGGACGGGCTGCAGGCTGGCGAGCGCCGGGTCCACCGTCCTCCCGAGCCGGTCCAGCTCGCCGCTGATCTCACGGATGTCGCTCGTGACCGGGCGCACGTCCTGCAGCAGCGGGGTGGCCTGCTCCGACGTCGCCGCCAGAGCCGCCAGCCGCGACCGGGCCTCCCGCAGCGTGGCGGGAAGCACCTGCAGCGTCTGCCGCAGGGCTGCCTGCCGCCGCGCGGTCGTGTCGAGCAGCAGGCTCGCACTGTCGACGAGGCCGTCCAGGCGCTTCCCCCGGTCGGCGCCGAGCGAGGCCGCCACCGGCGTCACCGCGTCGACGAGCTCGTTGAGGGTGCCGTTCTGCTCGCGCAGGATGCCGACGAGCTCATCGGCGTCCTGCAGGGCGCCCGGCAGCGTGCGCAGGGCGGTACCGGCGGCGGCGCCGTTGCCCCGCACACCGATGCCGAGCGTCGTGAGCGTCGCGGCCAGCGCCTCCCCGGTCGGCTCGTCGACGACGTCCAGCACCTCGTCGAGGTCAGCGAGACGGCCGGTCTGCGACGGCGGCAGCTCCGCGCCGTCCTCGAGGAGCGGCGCGGCGGCGCTCCCGGTGTCGAGGTCGACGTAGCGCTCCCCCAACAGGCTGACCGGCTTGATGACGGCCTTCGCGTCGCGGTGGACGGGCAAGAACTGGGGCGCGACGGTGAAGGTCATGACGGCCTTGCCCTTGACGAGCTGGATGGAGTCGACCTTTCCGGCCGTGACGCCGCCGACCTTGACCTCGTTGCCGGGGATCAGGGCGCTGGCGTCGGTGAACACGGCAGTCAGCTCGAGCGCGTCGTCCTGCTGCACGCGTTGGGAGGTCGCGCCTGCGGTCAGCGCGACGAGCGCGACGGCGGCGACGCCGAGGACAGGAGCCTGTCGCCGGCCGCGGGGCCCGAGGCGGGGCAGAGTGCGCGTCATCGGATCGGGCTCCCGTTCGCGTCGGTCCACGGCTGACCCTCGAGCTCGCCCGGCTGACGCTGCGGGTTGGTCTTGACCAGGCCGAGGTCGCCCAGCGCCGGTCCGAGCGCACCCGGCGAGCCGAGGACGGACGCGGGACCTGCCTGGACGTAGATGCGCGTGTAGTTGCCGTACACGTCGTAGTTGGCGGTGGCCGAACCCCAGTTGGCCAGCCAGCCGGTGACCTCGGGCGTGTAGGGCCGCAGGAAGTCGAGCGCGGGCAGCGCGCCCTTCGTCAGCTGGGTGAGGCCGGGCAGGACCGCGTTCGCGCCGTCGAGCAGGCGGGGGGCGTCGTCCAGGAGGACGGACACCTGGTTCAGCGTGGGCCGAAGGTCCTGCAGGGCGGGGCGCAGGTCCTGCAGCAGCGGCCGGAGGTCCGCCGACACGGCCGGCAGCTGCGCGGCGAGCGGGGCCGCATCGCGCAGCAGCGGGTCCGCCGCGGCGACCGTGCCCGGCACGCGGTCGAGGGTCGACGTCGCCTGGCGCAGCGTGCCCGGCAGGGCGGCGAGCGTGGCGTCCAGGCTGGACCGCTCCCTCGCGGCGCGCTGGGTGAGGCTCGTCAGGTCTGCGACGACGGCCCGCACGTCCTGGCGCCGTGTCGTGGTCACGTCTGTCACGTCCCGCAGACGGGTGACGAGGCTCTTGAGTGCCTCGCCGTCGCGCCCGACGGACGCGGCGATGCCGCCGAGGGCCTGGACGACTGGTCCGGCGGTGCGCAACGTGCCGTTGACGTCGTCCTCGCTCCCCCGCAGGGTCGCGGCGAGGTTCTGGGTGAGGCGCTGCAGGCGGGCGCGGGTCGGCGCATCGAGCGCGGCGAGCAGCTGGTCGAGCTCGACGCGCTGCCGGCTGCCCTCGACGCGACCGCGGTCGGGCAGGTCGGGGTTGCTGGCAGGTCCCGGCTCGATGACCAGGGTCCGCTCCCCGAGCAGTGCCTTCCACTCGATGCGGGCGGTCGTCCCGGTCCGCAGCGGCGCGTACTCGTCGGCGATGGACACCGTGACGAGCGCCTGACCGTCGCGGACCTCGAGGGACTGGACGCGTCCGGCGTCGGCGCCGTCGACCTCGACCTTGCCACCCTTCACGAGGTTCGGCGCGGACGGCATGACGACGGTGACCTCGTAGCCACCGCCGGTCAGACCGCCCGCGGCGGCCTGACCGGCGGCGAACAGGACGAGCAAGCCGGCGACGCCGGCGGCCGCGGGACGGAGGCGTGCGGAAAGCGCTGGCATGTCAGTCCATCCCGAGCGGGCCAGCGCTGTCACCGGCGAGGAACTGCCGCACGAACGGGTCCTCCGACTCGAACGCCTCCTCGGTCGGGCCGTAGTGGATCAGCCGGCCCTGCCAGATGAGGCCCACGTAGTCGCTGACCTTGCGGGTCGTGGGGATGTTGTGCGTGACCAGCACGTACGTCCCGCCGTGCTCGGCGTGCATGTCCAGGATGACGTCGTTCAGCAGGCTGGTGCGGACGGGGTCGAGGCCGGAGTCGGGCTCGTCGAACAGGACGACGTCGGGGTTCAGCACCAGGGCGCGGGCGAAGCCGGCGCGCTTGCGCATGCCGCCGGACACCTCGTTCGGAGACTTGCCGGCGGCGGCCTCGAGACCAACCTCGGCCATGCGTCGCATGACCAGCTCCTCGATCTCGCTCTCGCTCATGTCCGTGTGCTTGCGGAGCGGGAAAGCGATGTTGTCATAGATGTTCATGGAGCCGAACAGGGCGCCGTCCTGGAACAGCACCCCGTAGCGGATGCGCATCTCCCGACGCTCCTTCTCCGACATCTCGCTCACCGGCCGGCCGAAGAAGCGGATCTCGCCCTGGTCCGGGTCGAGCAGCCCGACCAGGTGCTTCAGCAGGACGCTCTTGCCGGTGCCGGACGGGCCGAGCACGGTCGTGATGGCGCCGTCGACGAAGGGGATGGTCAGACCCCGCAGGATCTTGAAGTCGCCGAAGGCCTTGTGGACGTCGTCCACCTGGACGGCGACCTTGGTCTCGGGGGGTGCGATGCTCACGGGGTCTCCACGTCGTTCGGGCAGGGCGAGGCGAGCTCGCTGCGGGCAGTGCGGGCGCGGCAGCGCTGGCCGCGGGTGGGCTAGTTCGAGATGGGCGCGTTCGGGCTCAGACCCCAGAACAACATCGTCCCCAGGACCCCGATGACGTGGATCAACACCATGTTCACCATCATCGATGTGGCGGTGGCCTTGCCCACCCCGATCGGTCCGCCTCGGGCGTTGTAGCCGTAGTAGCAGCCGACGACCACGATCACGACACCCATGGTCATGACCTTGATGAGGCTGTACAGCAGGTCGAGCGGGTTCTGGTACAGCCAGAAGATGAAGTCGTAGCCGCCGGAGGAGACTTCGCCGAACTGCAGGACGACGACGATGTACTCCGCCGTGTACATGACGCCGAGACCGACGATGTAGAGGAACGGCATCGCCAGCAGGGCGGCGGCGAGCCGGCTCGCGACCAGGTAGGTCTTCGAGTCGACGCCCATGACCTCCATCGCGTCGATCTCGTCGCTGATGCGCATGGAGCCGATCTCGGCGACGAGCCCGCAACCGACCTTCGCCGCGAGGATGTATCCCCACATGTAGGGCGCCATCTCCCGGATCGCGCACCAG
Organism: Frankiales bacterium; assembly: GCA_025965755.1. GTDB lineage: Bacteria > Actinomycetota > Actinomycetes > Mycobacteriales > SCTD01 > RYN-170. The sequence continues at coordinate 23,704 of JAOPWI010000214.1, forward strand.
GCGGTGAAGATGCCGGAGTAGAGCGGCGCCCCGATCTGCTTCAGGACGTAGTTGCCCTCGATGCCGCACTGCGCTCCGATGACGAACAGCATCAGCCAGATGATCAGCCCGCTGGACAGGATCAGCACGGCGGTCTGGCGCACCACCTCGCTCGGGTACTCGCGCAGGTCGACGATCCGGCGTCCGATCGACACACCGAAGCGGGTGATGTCCGCCGTCACCTCGGCCAGGTGCCTGGCCTGCCCGACGACGAAGCCAGCGGTCAGCTCGACGTCGGGGACGCTCTGCGGTGCGCGGCCAGGAGCGGAGCGCCGAGGGGTCTGGTCGAGGAGCGTCACTTGAACACCTGCATCTGCGGGTTGAGGCCGAGCAGGATCGTGGTGAAGACGTAGTTGAAGATCCAGATCGTCGCGAAGGCGATGACGACCGCCTGGTTGACCGCCCTACCGACGCCAGCGGGACCGCCCTTGGTGTTCAGCCCCTTGTAGCAGCAGATGACGGCGATGAACAGACCAAAGATGGCCGTCTTCAGCACGCTGCCCCACAGGTCCGTCACCGTGGCGTTGGCGAAGAAGTTCGCGAAGAACCCTCCGCTCGTCGCCCCCAGGAGCGGCACCGAGGCGATCCAGCCGCCGGCGATGCCGAAGCTGAGGGCCACCAGGTCGAGGGCACCGGTGATGATGGTCAGCGCGATCACGCGAGGCAGCACGAGGCTCCGCACGGGGTCGACGCCCAGGACCTCCATCGCGTCGATCTCCTCGCGGATGCGCCGCGCGCCCAGGTCAGCGGTGATGGCCGTGCCGATGACGCCGGCCACCACCATGGCGTTGATCCAGGGCGCGAACTCGCGCACGCTGGCCATGATGAAGAAGCTGCCCAGCCGCTCCGGGACCCCGAACAGGCTGAAGAGGTTGCCGCCCTGCAGTCCCGGTGCGCCGAGGCCGAAGGCCAGGGTGCTGACGATCATGGGGAACCAGCACTTGCGGAGGATGTCGGCCATGACGTCGCGGACGTCGCCCCAGTAGCCCCGCGGCTGCAGGACGGCGCTCTTGATGACCTGTCCCAGCAGGAGCACCATCTCACCGGTCTCGTTGAGCCCCCGGACGAGCACCCCCGGGCCGCTCTTGTTCTTCTGGCGCTCGCGCCGGGGAGCCGGCGCGCTCAACGACGGTGCCGCGGGCGCACGGCGGCCGACGGCGCGCGTGCTCGCCGGGGCATGCGCCGTCTCAGAGGCGCCGTCGAACTGCAGGCTCATACCGACTCAATCCGCTTGAAGGGTGGCAAGTGCCACTTTGCGGGCAGGAGTTCGACGTGGTCCAGGCCACACCGGGGGGTGTTGGGCGTGCAACGGGGGGAAACGACCCCCCGAACGGGGGGTCGCTCACCTCGTCCCCGAGCGGCGATCCGGAGCGGCTGGGAGGCCGTGGGCGCAGACCTGTGCTGACCGGTGTGCCGGGCGGCTCGGCCGCCGCGGCGGTCGCCGACGGCACGGCCGGCGCGGCCATCGTGGCGGCGGCCTCCGCCAGCAGCGCGATCACCTGCGCGCTGGGTGGCCGGCCGCCCAGGCCCGAGCGGACGTAGCCCGCGCACGACAGCGCGTCCCCGCCCGGTCCGTGAGGACTCGGCGAGCTCGCGCTCGAGGGCGTCGGCGACCAAGCGCCCCCTCTCGCTGTCCGCGTCGAGGGGGACGACCTGCCCTGAGGGCAAGCCCGGTCCGCCGGCGTGCCAGGCCCAGCCTGATCGCCAGGTCGGTCAGTCCTGCGTCGCGCTGCGCACGCGTCCAGCGCTGCAGCGCGACGTCCGGCCCGACCGGCCAGCCGGGCCGGCTCGCGAGCACCAGAGCAAGCCCCACCGCACGCCACCGAACGCCAGGCGCCACGCCAACGACCTGCCTGCCGTCGCTACCCTCTCAGGCCCGCGGGTCGAAGCAGCCGTCGAACTCGAAGACCGGGTTGGGCACGTCGTTGCCATGCGTGTCCGTGATCGTGGTCAGGCCGACGAGCTTGGACGGCCCTCCGGCGACGAAGCACGCGTTGCTCTTGGCCTGCACCTCGAACTTGCCCTGGTGCGTGCCCTGCTTGTGGTCCGTGAAGGTCACGAGACAGATCCAGTCGGCGCCAGGTCCGGCATCGGCGACCCTGGGACCGCCCTTGTCGCATGCGGCGCTCGCGGCGATCTGGGCGACGCTGACGCCGGAGTAGCCCAGGATGCCGGCCTGCTGCACGTACAGGTTGGCGAACGTCGCGGCGAGCGCGCTCTCGAGCCGAGGCCTGGTGACGCCCGTGCCACCGCACCCGGACAGCGATGCCGCGGCGGCGAGCGCGAGCCCGCCGGTCAGGGCAGCCTTGAGGATCGGATGCATGATCACCCTCCGGTGATGTCGCGGCGGCGCAGGACCGCGTAGGCGACGGCCAGGCAGACCACGGTCCAGCCGGCGGAGACCAGCAGGCCGTCGATCAGGGGGCCGGAGAAGCGGTCCTCGGTCAGCAGGCCGTGCCAGGACTCGAACGGTGTGGTCAGCAGCAGGTGCCGCACTGCGTCCAGCCCACCGAGGCTGCCGGCGAGCTGCATGACCAGGCCGATCACCACCGGCCCGACGACGCCGACCGCCGGATTGCGGCTGACCACCGACAGCAGCACCGCGACGGCGGTGAACCCGATCAGGGGCGCGATCGCGGTGGCCCAGCTGGCCAGGACCAGCGGCAGAGCGGCGTGGGAGGGGAGCAGCTGGCCGGTCAGTCCGACAAGGCTCTGCCGGCCGACGATCAGCGAGCTGGCCGTGATGGTGCTCGCGGCGAGCAACAGCAGGACCGAGAGCGCGAAGAGCACGGACGCGACGGTCTTGGCCCAGAAGATCTGGGTGCGGCTGACCGAGCGGGTCAGGACGGTCTTCCAGGTGCCGTGCTGGTCCTCGCTGGCGAAGATGTCGCCGGCGACCAGTGCCGTGAGCAGCGGAAAGACCCACTGGGCGGCGAACCCCAGCACCAGCAGCGGCATCGCGTAGCCGCTGTCGTGGATGTGCCGTCCGTAGATGTTGTCCTTGGGCGGCCGCTGTTGCCCGTCGAGGACGAGCACGAGCAGGACGGGGGCGAGCAGGCTGCCGAGCAGGGTGTAGCGGGCCCGGGCCTGCGCCGCGAGCTTGCGAAGCTCCCAGCGAAGTGCGGTCGGCGTGCCAGGTCGCCGGTTGGCGGCTCCCGGGCGCCGAACCTCCCGGATTCGGGCGCTGGTCGTGGCGGTCATGGCCTGGCTCCGGTCGGGGATCGGTCGAGGCTGCCGGGGACGGTCTCGGGCGAGGTCTCGGTGAGCATGAAGAACAGTGACTGCAGCGGCGCCTCCTGCAGGCTCAGGGCGCGCAGTGCCAGGCCGTGCCGGACCACCGCCGACAGGTAGGCGTCCACTGCGTCCAGCGAGCCGCGCACGGCTAGCGCCCCGTCAAGGGCGAGGACCGTCAGTCCGGGCCGGCCGGCGGCGAGCGCGAGCGCGGACTGGTCGTCACTCGTCGACAGCCGGTGCGCCGGCTCCGGTGCCTGCTCGCGGAGCGTCGCGATGGTGCCGTGGTAGACGACCGTGCCCGTCCGCATGATGGTGACGTTGTCGCAGATCTGCTCGACCTCGCCCATGTCGTGGCTGCTGAGCAGGACCGTCAGGCCGCTGGCGGCGAGCTGCCCGACCAGGGCGCGCATGTCTCGGATCCCGGCGGGATCCAGCCCGTTCGCCGGCTCGTCGAGGACCAGCAGGCGAGGTTCGCGCAGCAGCGCTGCCGCGACCCCCAGGCGCTGCCGCATCCCGAAGGAGTAGCCGCCGACCTTGTCGCGGTCCCGACCGGTCAGGTCGACGGTGTCGAGCACCCGGTCGATGCGGGTGGGCGCATCGCCGCCGTCCAGGCCGGCCAACAGCTCGAGGTTCACCCGGCCGCTGAGGTAGGGGTAGAACCTGGGGCTCTCGAGGAATCCGGCCACGCCGTCCAGCGCCCGGGTGCCGTCCCGCTGCCAGGTCCGACCAAGAACCTGCAGCGTCCCGCCGTCGGGCCGGATGAGCCCGAAGAGCATCCGCAGGAACGTCGTCTTGCCGGCGCCGTTGGGCCCCAGCACCCCGTAGACCTCGCCCTGCGCGACGGCCATCGAGATGCCGTCGACGGCCGTCAGCGCGCCGTAGCGCTTGGTCACGTCGACGGCGTTCACCGCCAGGATGTCGCTCATGTGGGCGACGGTAGGGATCGCGCATGAAGGGACGATGAAGAGCGTGACTGACCAGCTGCGCGTGGTCGGCTACGGCTGCACGGGGAGCAGCACGCTCGCTGTCGTTCCCTCGGGCCCGTGAGCACACGAAAGCCCGAAGCGGTCCTGGTAGCGATGGTGCGTGCCGTTCGAGCACAGGCGAAGCTCGCCGCCGGCCTGCTCGACCAGGGTGCGGACCAGCGCGAGTCCGAGGCCGGCGCCGGGCCGGGACCGGGCCCCGTCGGCGCGTGCGAACCGGTCAGCGGCGGTCGGCAGGAGTGCCGGGTCGACGCCCGTTCCGTCGTCGGTCACCGTGAGCACGGCGGTGTCCTCGACCCCCCGGACGTGAACAGCCACCGGGCCCTGTCCGTGCAGCAGGGCGTTGCCGATCAGGTTGTTCACCGCCTGGCGCACGTGAGCTGCCGACATCGGTACCGGCAACGGCTGTCCGGCCGTCTGGGCGCTGAACGCGACGGTCCGGCGGCCGTGATCGTCGGCGCTGCGGGCTGCCTCGTCGCGCTCGGCCGTGACGGCGCGCGCGATGTCCGCCAGGTCGCACCGGCTTGCCGCGGTCCCTCGCCTGGCCTCCCGCTGCCCGCTCCGGTTGTCGCTCGTGCTGATCTGCAGGAGCTGCTCGGCGAGCGCGATGAGGGTGTCGACGTCCTGCCCGAGCTCGCGCAGCGTCGCCTCGTGCTCGGAGGCGCTGCGCGTCCGTCGTCGCGCCAGCTGGATCCGCGTGGACAGCAGCGTCAGCGGGGTCCGCAGCTCGTGCGAGGCGTCCTGCGTGAACCGGCGCTCCCGATCGACTGCCTGCTCCAGCGCCTCCAAGACCTCGTTCAGCGTCTGCCCGAGCCGGGTGACCTCGTCGTCGCGGTCGACGGGGACATCCAGCCGGACACCTCGCGCTCCTGCGGCGATCGACGCGGCTTGCGCGCGGTAGCGCTCGACCGGGGTCAGCGCCGCCTTGGCGAGCCGTTCGCCGACCACGGCCGTCACCACGAGCGAGGCCAGGCCGGCCACCAGGAGCTGGGCGAGCAGCTCGCGCAGCGCCTCGTCACGGGCGTCCTTGCGATCGGCGACGAGCAGCACCCGGGCCGGGCCGGGACCGGGCAGCGGGACCGTCAGCAGCCGAAGCGGCCGTCGACTCGCCGGCAGGAGCGCGCCGATGTCGGCGATGACCTCCCCGTCAACAGCGGTGCGCGCCTGCCTGGGTGTGAGCAGCGGCGCGGCCCCGAGCTCGGGGCCGTGCGCCAGGACCCGGCCGGCCGCGTCCAGCACCTGGTACCGGCCGGCGCCGGGCACAGGTGGGAACGAGCCGGTGAGCTCGAGCTGCCCCGTGCTCGCGACCAGCGGCGCCAGGGCGACGGCCTCGTTGCGCAGGTCGGTGTTCAGGCGCAGGTCCAGGGCGTAGGAGACGCGCCAGTAGACGAACGACCCGGCAGCCGCCAGGACCAGGCTGATCGCGACGACGAAGCCGGCGACGAGGCGCACCCGCAGCGGAAGGCTGGACAGCGTCCGCCGGCCTGCCCCCACCGGGCTCACCCGTGGCCGGGTCTGCGGTGGCTCCCTCACCCGCCGGCCGGGTCCAGCCGGTAGCCGACGCCCCGGACGGTCTGGATGGACCGGCGTCCGAACGGACGGTCGATCTTGGACCGGAGGCTGGCGACGTGGACGTCGATCGTGTTGGACCGCAGGTCGGTGTCGCCGTCCCACACCTCGTCCAGGATCGCGAAGCGGCTGACCACCTGTCCGGACCGGCCCAGCAGCAGCGCGAGGATGTCGAACTCCCGCGCCGACAGCGCGACGGACTGACCCGCTCGCGACACCTGCCGACCTATCGGGTCGAGGACCAGGTCACCCGCCCGGGCCGCGATCAGCCCGCTGCCACCACTTCGCCGGTGCAAGGCCCGCAGCCGGGCCAGGAGCTCGTCGAGCTCGAAGGGCTTGGCGAGGTAGTCATCCGCCCCGGCGTCGAGCCCTCCGACGCGGTCGGACAGGCCTCCCCGAGCCGTCAGCAGCAGAGCCGGAGTCCGGTGCCCCTCGGCCCGCAGGGTCCGGACGATGTCCGGGCCTTCGATCCCAGGAAGCATCCAGTCCAGCAGCAGGACGTCGAACCCGCCATGACGAGCCGCTCCCAGCGCCGCGACGCCGTCGTGATGCACCGAGGTGGTGCAGCCGCCTTCGGTCAGCGCCTGCTCGAGCAGTTCGGCCAGTCGCACCTCGTCCTCCGCAACCAGCACCCGCACCGGGACAGTCTGGCTCAGCACCGCAACCTGGCTCAGCACCGCAACGCCTCGACGGCACGTCCGCAGTGCTGGCACGGGCCCACGCTCCCGTGGCTTCAGCGCCTCCGCGCTTCCCGGGGCGGTTCACTGCTGCGCGCCGTCGACGTGCTCGCGGACGGCCCGCCGCCGCGAGCGCGCCGGGCGCGCCGTGTGGGCCCTCGCCAGGCGCGTGAAAGGGTCATCCGTCACCGCGGTATCAGACACTGTCCGCCACCATCAGCGTGGGCAGTACGGGTGGCGGCGGGGATGTGCGGCCCGGGCCTGACGGCGCCGGCCCGGCGCGGGCGGTGGAGGGATCGACAGGAGTGAGGGAGGGGTTGACGCAGCCGCATGCTCAGTTCGCGCACCGTGGTGCCGCCTCGGGCCACGCGCCGGTGCCCTGCGCGCCGGCGCCGCAGCTCAGGTCCTGTCCCGCTCCGGCAGCTCCGAGCGCCCGTGCCGGCAGGACCCGCCGGTCGACAGGACGGACCGCGGTCCCGGTTCCCGTCGGAGCTGGCGGCGGTGACGGCGTGACGGCAGTGACCTCGGCCGGCGCTCCCGCGACCGGGCGTCGTGCGGTGAGCCCGCTTCGGCGCCGCCCGGGCGCCGGCGGTGGCGGCGTCCCCGCGCAGGCGCACCGGCCGCGGCAGGGGCCCGGCTCACGCGAGGTGTGGTCAGGACGGCTTCTCCGGCAGACCGTCGCCCGCCCGCCCGCCTGCCCGGCCGGCACCCGCAGCGCGTACGACGCTGAGCCGGATGCGGGCCGGTCCGTGACCGCGCCCGATCCGGTCGAGGCGCCGGTGGCCGAGGGAAACGGGCCCTCCCGGTGATCGGTTCATCGGGGAGGCCGCGCCTCTGGCTGGTCGACGACGAGCAGCACGTCCTGTCCGGACTGAAGCGGACGCTGCGCACCCACTGGGACGTGACGACCATGACCGAGCCGGTCCTCGCCCTGGCTCGGCTGGAGGCCGCGGTCGCTGACCAGCTCGAGCCGGCTGTGCTGGTCAGCGACATGCGCATGCCCGGGCTGGACGGGGCTCAGATGCTGGCTCGCGCCCGGTTGCTGTCCCCCGACACGGTGCGCGTGCTGCTGACCGGAGAGGCGGACATCGCCGCCGCGATCCGCTCTGTCAACGACGGGGGCATCTTCCGGTTCCTCACCAAGCCCTGTCCCCCGGAGGAGCTGGACCGGGCGCTGGAGGCCGCGCTCGAGCAGCACCGCCTGGTCACAGCGGAGAAGGTCCTGCTCGAGCGCACGCTGGCCGGTGCGGTGGGCGCGCTGAGCGACACGCTGTCGCTGGCCGCGCCGGGCCTGTTCACGCGGGTCGTCCGGATCAAGCGGATGGCCCTGGCGATCGCCCGGCAGGCCGGGCACAGCCTGCCCTGGCACGACGAGATCGCGCTGACGCTGACGCACCTGGGCACGGTCAGCCTGCCGCGCGCGGTGCTGGACAAGCTGGACCGGGACCAGGACCTGCTGCCCGACGAGCAGGCCATGGTGGAGCGGGTGCCCGCCCTGTCGGCCCGGCTCCTCAACGGCATTCCGCGCCTCGAGGCGGTGCAGGCGGCGGTCACCGCGAGCCCGCTGCGGTTCGACGGCCGCGGTTCACCGTGCGGCGAACCGACCGGCGCCGAGCTGCCGTTGTCGTCCCGACTGCTGCGCCTGGCCGGCGACCTCGACCGGCTGATCTCCGGCGGCATGCCGGCTGCCGATGCCGTCAACGTGCTCGCGCAGGACCCCGGCGCCTACGACCCGGACCTGCTGGCTGCCGCCCGGGTCACGGGCGGCTCCGCCAAGCGCAACTTGCAGATGCTGCCCATCGATCGGCTCGAACGGGGAATGATCATCGCCGTGGACGTGACGTCCGCGTCTGGCGCGCTGCTGATCGGGCGGGGCAGCACCGTCACCGCGGGCCTGGTCGAGCATCTGAGCAACCACAAGGAGAGCGGCAGCTTTCGGGGCACCATCGTGGTCGAGGTCGTGTGACCTGGGCTCAGCCCCCGGGCCCGGTCCCGGCCGGAGCGGTCACAGCCCGGCGACGTCCTCCTGCAGGAACATCGTGCTCAGCAGGTTGAGCAGCTCATCCGGTTCGAAGGGCTTCACCAGGAAGAAGTCGGCACCGGCCGTCCACGCCGAGGCGCTGGTCAGCGAATCGGTCGCCGCGGTCAGCATGATGACGGGCAGCGGCTGACCCGGCAGCGCGCGAATCCGCTCCAGAACCTGCAGTCCGCTGATACCCGGCATCATCACGTCGAGGACCACGCAGTCGGGCCGGGCCAGGCCGATCTCCGTCAGCCCGTCCTGGCCGTTCCCCGCGCTGCGGGTGGAGAAGCCCTCCATCTCGAGGATGTCGACCAGGAGCTGCCGGATGCTCTCGTCGTCGTCGACGACCAGCACCTCCGGAGCGGTCCGGGTGATCCCCAGGGGGTCCGCCGAGCGTTCCGGGCGGAACGCCGGGGCGGCCCCGGCTGTCGCACTCAGTTCGGGTCGACACTGCTGGCGGGCCAGTCGCGAGGCCCGCTCGGCGGCCTGGCGCCAGTCGGTGGCGCGCCCCCGCAACTGTGGGTGCTGCAGCAGTGACTCGAGCTCGTCGCGACCCTCCGGCTCACCGTCGGCCGAGGCCCCGCCGGCCCGGAGGAGCAGGTGTGCGGCCCGCAGGACGCCGTGCACTCCCAGCCCGGCGCCACTGGTACGGGCAGGCTGGTCCTGGGTGGCGACGGCGGTGACGATCTGCTGAGGCAGACCCCACAGGTTGAGCAGCTCGGCCCCTACCTCGGACCAGGCGAAGCCGGCCCGCTCGGTCGTCACCTGCTCCACGGGACGCCCCTCGCGTCGCGCGCGGCGCAGGTCGTCGCAGACGGTGTGGGGATCAGCGGCCGCGGCCGCGAGCATCCCGACATCGCGCAGCGAGGCGGCAACCTCCACGAAGGGCGCCAGCGCCGGGCTCGCCATCTCGGGGGCCAGCAGCCCGATCGCCACCGAGTGCTCCCAGCCTGCCAGCAGCGCGTCATGCAGTTCCTGGCCGGCCTCTGGCCAGCTCCACAGGCCGCCCTCCGCCGCGAGCAGCGCTCGGATCATGGGCAGGCCCAGGGTCGCCAGCGCATAGTCGACGGAGACGACCCGGGGGCGGGCGCCGTAGAACGCCGAGTTCGCGAGCTGGAGCACCTTGGCGGTCAGCGCAACGTCCCGGTGCGCATGCTCGATGAAGCGCCCGAGGGTCGCCCCCGGGTCCCCCAGCACGGCTGTGAGGTCCTGCATCAGCCGAGGCGGGCTGGGCAGGGTCCGCAGGGCACCGGCCACGGCCCGCAGCTCAGCGGCGTTGTCGCGGGCCAGCCCGGCCGTCAGCTGTCGCACGACCTGCGTCAGGTGGGTGACCTCGCACGGCTTGTTGAGGAAGCGGTGCGCCACGAACGCGGCGCGCACGGCAGCGTCGGGCTCGGTGTGGCCGGAGAGCACCACCCGGGCGACACCGGGATGCTGCTCACGGACACGCGTCAGCAGCTCCGCGCCGCCCATGCCGGGCATGCGCATGTCCGAGATCAGGACGTCGCAGGGCTGCTCGGCGATCATCTCCAGCGCGGAGAACCCGCTCGTGGCGAACCGCATGTCCCACTCACCCCGCATGCCCCGCAGGGACCTGCGCAGGCCGTCGAGAATGCGCGGCTCGTCATCGACGAACAGCAACCGTGCGTGCGCCGGCTCGGTCACGACGCACCAGCCCCGGGGCCCTCGACGGGCAGCCGGACCTCGAACCGGGTACCTGAGCCGGGTTCGGAGAACACCTCGATGCTGCCCCCATGGTTCTGCACGACCACGGCTCGCGCCAGGGCCAGTCCCTGTCCGGTGCCGTGACCGACGTCCTTGGTGGTGAAGAACGGCTCGAAGATCTTCCCGATGATGTCCGGCGGGATACCAGGCCCGTTGTCCTGCACGCTGACCGTGACCCATCCGGCGTCATGGCTGGTGGTCACCGAGATGGTCCCCCGGGTGCTCGCGCCCTGCAGCGCGTCGGCCGCGTTGACCAGCAGGTTCAGGAAGACCTGGTTGAGGCTTCCGACGTGGCACACGACAGGAGGGATGTCCCCCAGCTGCAGGGCGATGTCCGCCACGTACTTGATCTCGTTGCGCGCGACGGTCAGGGTCGTGCGGAGGGCGTCGTTGAGATCGGCGTGCCCGCGCTCGGCCTGGTCGCGGTAGCTGAACGCCTTCATGGCCCGCACCAGCGTCGCCACCCGCTCGATGCCCTCCAGGCTCTGCTGAACGGCGAGGGGAACCTCGCTGGCGAGGTAGTCGATGTCCGCTGCGGCCTCGGCATTGGTCATCCGGTCGCGGCGCTCCTGCCACGACAGCGCGCCGGGGCCGCCGTCCAGGCACGCCCGGTACTCCAGCAGCAGCTCCAGCATCGTGCTGTACGAGGAGGCCAGGAAGCGGGTGTTGTCACCGACGAACTGGATCGGCGTGTTGATCTCGTGGGCGATGCCGGCGGACAGCCGTCCCAGGGCTTCCAGCTTCTGGTCGTGCCGCGACTCGATCTCCCGGCTGAGGGCCTTCTCGGCGTCGGCGAGCCGTCGGCTCTCGGCCTGCGCGGCGTGCAGCCGGGTCGCCAGCTGAGCCGCGTCGCGTACCGCGATGGCCTGGGCCTGATTCACATAGAGCCGGTCGAGCAGCGAGTCGTGGACGGCGAAGTCCTCCATGGACAGGCCGTGGTCGAACAGCTCCGCGGCGTCGTTGACGGCCGGCGACCCCAGGAACAGGGCGGTGCGGCTGTCGTCGTCGACGACGACCTGGCCGCGCAGCGTCAGTCCGGGTCCGGTAGGCGGAAGCAGCCGAAGCAGAACGAGGGCGCCCGGGTGCGCCGCGAAGTCGGCGACGGTGAACGGCAACGGCGGGGACACGAGGTGCGCCACGTCCGTGACGGGCTGGCCGATCCGGGCCTGCGGCACCAACCGTTGCAGCACCGGTCCCAGACCGCGGATCATGAGCTGCTCGTCGAAGGCCAGGTAGAAGGGGAAGGCGGCGTCCAGGACACGGGGAGGCAGCGTCAGGCCGCCCCGGTGCTCAGGGGGGCCCGCGCTCGACGCGGAACTCGTCACAGCCCCCGCCCTCCTGCCGATGGCCGGGCAGCGTCACCGGGACCGTGGTGGCGGGCCCCTCGCCCGGGCCCCGGGTCCATGAACGCGGCGCTGCCGTCGTGCCCGCCCGCGGTCATGCGTCGCTCCGGGGCAGCCACAGGGTCACGACGCACGCGCCGGACCGTTGCGCGCGCGCGTCGATCGTGCCGCCGGTGGCCTCGATCAGCGTGCGGGCGAGGAACAGCGCCCCCGTCAGATCCGTGGTCTCGAGCGTCCCGACCCGGCCGGCGGGAAGCGGGGCGAACAGGTCGGCGGTCGCCGGCCAGGCGGGGCCGGCGTCGCGCACCTGCACGGCGACGCCGTCACCGATGCATTCCACGTCGATGCTGACGGCGGTTCCGGCGGCGCAGCGACGGGACGTGAGGTCCAGCACGGCCGCGACGGCCTGCTGCAGCGCGACCCGATCGGTCAGCACGCGGACGTCGTCCTGACCGCTCAGGGTGACCGCATTCGTGGTCGACAGACCCGACGCTTGCAGCGAGGCCGCAAGCTGCGGCTGCAGCAGCAGCGGCTCGAGGTTCACGGCGTGACGCAAGATCTCTCCCCGCGCCTGGTCCAGCAGTTGGTCCAGGTGCCGGCGGACCTGCGCCGTGCTGTCCGCCAGGGCCAACAGCGCCTGCCGGATCTGGACCTCGGGCAGGGCGGTCCACGACGCGGCCAGGCGATCACTGGAGATCGACAGGGTGTTCAAGGGCTCGCGGAGCCGGGCTTCGGCGGTGGCCAGCACCATGGCCTGCGCATGCTGGTGCCGCTGCACCGACCGGTGGCGTTCCTGCTCGGCCTCGGCGAGTCGCTTGTGGGAGATGCGTTCGCCGAGAATCTGGGCGTAGAACGCCACGGTGTCCAGGGTGTGCCGGTCGACCTCGACGACGCTGGCGCTCGCGGCACAGAGCGTGCCGACCAGCTTTCCGTCGTCGTCCAGGATCGGAACGCCCAGGTAGCTGCGGATGCCGAGGTCCGTCGCGGCGGAGCATGTCGGGAACGTCTCGCGGGCGTCCCTGAGGAAGACCGGCCCGTCGGTGATGGCCCGCGAGCACAGCGAATCCGACCAGCTCACCTGCAGCCCCTCGGTGATCTGCAGATCGCCGGTGTTGCTCGCCACCAGGATGTCCTGCCGCCCGTCGGCGACATGGGTGAGGTAGGTCGACTCGAGGCCGGTCATGCGCCGCAGGTGCTCGAGCAGCGGGCGCGCCAGCTGGTCGATGCCGGCCGGGTCGACCGGCCGCAGGTCGGTTCCGGGCACGTGCGGAACGTCCGGAGCAGGAAAGCCGGGGAGCGGTTCGTTCTGCCCGAGCAGGCCCACGAGCTGGGCGGCGTCAACCGGCCGGGCGAACAGGTAGCCCTGCGCGAACTGACATCCCTGCGCCCGCAGGAACGCCAGCTGGGCAGGGGTCTCGACGCCTTCCGCGACGACGTCCAGGCCGAGGCCGCGGGCCATGGCCATCATGGCGACGACCAGCGGCGCCCCTGCCTGCTCGTCGCATTCCTTGACGAAGGACCTGTCGATCTTGAGCCGTACGAACGGCAGCTGCCGGAGCTGGCCGAGCATGGAGTAGCCGGTTCCGAAGTCATCGATCGACAGGGCGACGCCCAGGTCGGCCAGCTGGCGGAGCACGGCAACGCACGCTGACGCCTGCTCCACCGCGGCGGTCTCGGTCAGCTCGAGGTCCAGCCGCTGGGCGGGAACCCCGCTGTCCCGCAGGGCCTGGGTGACGTCGTCGACGAACCGGCCGTCCAGTTGAACGGCGGAGACGTTGACGGCCATGACGAGGTGGCCGTAGCCGGCCGCGTGCCACCGGGCCAGCTGGGCGCAGGCGGTGTCCAGCACCCACTTGCCAAGCGGCACGATGAGCCCGGTCTGCTCGGCGAGACCGATGAACTCGTCGGGGCGGACCAGGCCCCGGGTCGGGTGCTGCCAGCGGACCAGCGCCTCCACACCGACGATCTGCCCGGTGCTCACGTCGACCTGCGGCTGGTAGCGCAGCTCGAACTCCTGCTCGTCCAGAGCCCGCTGCAGGTCGGCCTGCAGAGCCAGCCGCTGGCAGAGCACGTCCTTCATTCCCTCGCGGTACATGACCAGCCGGCCTGGCCCGGCGGCGACCGCCGCCGCGAGCGCCACCCGGGCCTCGTGCAGCAGGTCGGAGGTGCTGCCGTCGACCGTGCCGGCCGCGCCGATGCTCACGCTGAAGCGGGTCGCGTTCACCGCCTCGTCGGGGCGCTCCAGTGCCGCCATGAGCCGCTGCGCCACGGGCAGCAGGCTCTCCGGCTGGTTGCCGCGGCTGATCACGGCGAACTCGTCGAGGTCACTGCGAGCCAGCGTGGCGTCGTCCCGCAGGCTGTCCCTCAGCCGGTGGATGATCTCCTGGACGAGCTTCTCCCCTTCCGGCTCGCCGCGCCCGGTGGTGACCGCCCGCACGTCGTGGACCCGCACCAGCAGCAGGCCGCGGAACGTGGAGTCCGCACCCGGCCGGTCCAGCTCGTCGCGCAGGCCGGAGGCGTTCAGCAGGCCGGTCATCGCGTCGTGCCGGCTGCTGTGCTCGGCCAGGTCCGCCACGGCGGTGCTCTCGGTGACGTCGTGGAAGGTCGCCACGGCACCCAGGCACGCGCCCGACTCGTCGTAGAGGGGTCGGGCGGAAGCGACGAACCGGGTCCTGTTGCCCCCTGCCTGGGTCACCGTCAGGGCCTGCGATTCCACGACCTGCCCCTGCAGCGCCCGGGACAGCGGGGCCTGACTGAGCGGCAGCGGCGCGCCGTCGGGGTGGGACAGGACGAGGTCCTCCAGGCGCTGGCTGCTCTGGCCGTCGAGCCGGCCGCTCAGGCCGAGCTTGCGCTGCAGCGCGCCGTTCATGAGGATGATCTGCCCTCGGGGGTCACAGGCCGCGACACCTTCGGTGAGTGACTCCAGGGTGGCGTCGAGGAACAGTCGCTGCCTGGCTGCCTCGGCCTGCGCCTCCAGGACCTCGCTGACGTCCCGGACGAACGCCGACAGCCGCCAGCCCCCCGCGTCCTGGCGGAACGAGGTGGCCAGCTCGACGGTGAACCGGTGGCCGTCACGGCGCTGGACCATGCGTCGGGGCCCGTCGATCCCGAGCGACGGACCCTGGATGAGCTGCTTGACGACTGCGCTGAACGTCCCGTGGAGCTCCGCGGGAATGATGAGGTCCGCCAGCCGGCGCCCGCGGGCCTCCGCAGCGGACCAGCCAAAGGTCCGCTCGGCCTGCCGGTTCCACTGCGTGACGCAGCCGGCCTGGTCGAACTCGATGAAGGCGTCGTGGCCCTGTTCCACGACCGCCCGGGCCTGTTCCTGGCTGGCGCGCAGCATGGCGGCGTCCTGCTCGCGGGCCATGGCGTGTCCCAGCTGCGCGGCGATCGACAACAGCGCGCGCTCGTCGACCGGAACGGCCCGGGTCGGATCGCCGAGGAACTGCAGATGGCCGACGACTCCGTTGCGGGCCAGCACCGGAAGGCTGACGAGCTCGTCGCCGCCGGGTCGGCCGCCCGCCTGCTCGGGGGCGAGAGGATGGCGCGTCAGTCCCTGGTACGCCGCGGCCGACGGCGGGTTGCTGAGCGCCGCGACCGCCTGCGCGGTGGACGCCCCGACGGTGGCGCCGAACCACTCACCTGCCGTCCAGGGCCCCTGCGTGCCGGGCACCGCAGCGAGCAGACGGCCGGCGGACCAGCCGGTGACGGCGCAGAGGCGGTCGATCGTGACCTGCACGACAGTGCCCAGGTGCTCGGCCTCGCTGGCGACCCGGGCGACCTCGTGCACCGTCTCGAGCAGCTGCTCCTGGCGGGCGTGGGCGGCCTCGACGACGCGAGCCTGCGTGAGGTCCTCGACGTGCGCGATCAGGTAGAGCAGCCGCCCGGTGACGTCCTCGACCCGGGTGCCCTCCACCCGGACCCAGACGACGTCGCCGTCCGGCCGGACGTAGCGCTTGGTGAGTCGAAGGGTGCGCCGCTCGCCCGCGGCCAGCTGCCGGCGACCCTGCGTGGTCATCTCCCAGTCATCGGGATGCGTGAACTCGTTGATGGACAGGCGCTGCAGTGCCGGTTCATCACGCCCGACGAGGCGGCAGAAGGCGCCGTTGCCGGCCAGGATGCGTCCCTGCGCGTCGACCAC
Source organism: Frankiales bacterium (assembly GCA_025965755.1). Taxonomy (GTDB): domain Bacteria; phylum Actinomycetota; class Actinomycetes; order Mycobacteriales; family SCTD01; genus RYN-170. The sequence goes on from JAOPWI010000214.1 coordinate 39,438, forward strand.
GGCCGTGGCGATCTGCGCCTCGTAAAAGGCGTTGCGGAACAGACTCTCGAGGTAGACGGCCGCCGGCTGACTGGAAAGCACCGTGCTCCGTTCTCGATGTGGCGGCTTCGCGCCAGTTGTCCCCTCAGCCGTGTGGCCCAGCGTTCGGTGCATCGGCTCCGTCGCTGTCGGAATCAACGGTATGCCGGGCGGGAGGCTCCCCCGGAAACTTGGACGTCCTTAGCGTCTCGCTAACGCGAGTCGCCCGGGCTCCGCCCGTGCTGCGCGCGCACCGGCCGGCGGGCGTGACGGCCGGTGCGCGCGCAGCCGTGGCTACAGGGCCAGCAGGTAGCGGTCGCGCTCCCAGGGGGTGACCTGGGCGTGGAAGGCGTCCCACTCGCCGTGCTTCATGTCGACGTACTCCTGCACGAAGCCGCCCGGGAACACCTGGTGCACGAGCGGGTCCGCCTCGAACGCCTCCACGGCCTCCAGCAGGGTGCGCGGCAACCGGACGCTGTTGGTGCCCGGCTGCGACCGCCCGTCGGTGAGCGCGGCGTCGACCGGGTCACCGGGGTCCAGGGCCTGCTGCACGCCCTCGAGGCCGGCAGCCAGCAGGAACGCCGCCGCGAGATAGGTGTTGGCCGCCGAGTCCACGACACGGTTCTCGATGGCCGGGCGGTTCACCGGCAGGCGCAGCATGCAGGAGCGGTTCTGCTCGCCGTAGGCCGACCACACGGGAGCCCAGGAGGCCGAGCCGTCGGCGAGCCGGGGATTGAGCCGCTTGTAGGAGTTCACCGTCGGCGTCGTGATTGCCGACAGGGCGCCGGCGTGGCGCATGATGCCGGCGGTGAACCCGTACGCGATCTTGCTCCAGCCCTTGCCCCGCGGGTCGCCCGGATCGCGCATGAGGTTCTCGCCCGTGGTGGCGTCGGCGAGGCTCATGTTGTAGTGGTGGCCCGAGCCCCAGGCCTCGGTGTACGGCTTGGGCATGAAGGTGGCCAGCAGCCCGCACTCCTTCGCGATCTGGCGGGTCATCAGCCGGAAGAAGGAGAGGCGATCGGCCATCTCGAGGGCCGGCGCGTAGTCGAAGTCGAACTCGAACTGGCCGTTCCCGCCCTCGTGGTCGAAGCTGTAGACGCCGAAGTCGGTCTCCTGCATCGCTGCGACCATCCGGCTCAGGAACGGCATCGCATCCAGCGTGCTCTCCAGGTCATAGGCCGGCGTGGGGGACATCGCGCCGCTGCGCGCCATGGGCACCAGGTAGCCGTCCGTGCGCTCGAGCGACTCGGGCAAAAAGGCGTAGAACTCGGTCTCGATCCCGAGGTTCATGGTGAACCCGGCGGCTGCGGCCCGGTCCAGCTGGCGCTTGAGGATGGAGCGCGGGCAGTGCACGAAGGGCTCGTCCCCGGCGAAGAGCAGGTCGGCGGCCATCCAGGCAAACCGCCGGTCCCAGGGCAGGACCCGCAGGGTGGTCAGGTCGGGCATCGCGACCGACTCGTCCTCGTTGGGCGTCATCTCCCCCAGGCCGCTGATGCCCCGGGGGGTGTAGCGCTCGGAGCCGGCCAGCAGGTTCGGCAGGTGGTCGATCGGCACCACCTTGGACTTGCTGCGCCCGAAGACGTCGATCCAGCCGCCGACCGCGAACTCCACGCCGCTCGCGGCCAGCTGCTCGGCCAGCGCCCGGTGGGCCGGGTCCATCTCACGCACGGTGTCCACTCGGTCTCCTCGTTGGGGGACGCGTCAGGCACGTGCACGTCACACGTGGCATATTCGTCGTCCCGGGGAACCGTAGAGTCGAGGTTCGACGATGTCGAGGCAAACAACAATTGTTAATCGAACGGCAACACGGCTGCCCCGGCGCGCGGATCCCGGCCGGGCGGTGACCGCGCGACCCGGTGGTTCGGCGTCGCGGGCGGCGCGCGTCCGGCGCTCCGGGCGGGGTCGACACGAGGACCTGCCGCCCCACCTCCCGACCGCCCAGCCAGGCGCACAGCAGGATGCGCCCCATGCTGGATGAGATGGACAAGCGGATCGTCCGGCTTCTGCAGCGCAACGCGCGGGTGCCGAACACCGAGATCGCGCGGACGCTCAACGTCACCGAGACCACCGTCCGCAACCGGGTCAGCCGGCTCCTGGACGAGGGGCTCATCGAGATCGTCGCCGTCCTTGACCCCAAGGCGGTGGAGGCCAACATCTCGGCCTTCCTGGCCCTGACCGTGCACCAGTCGCAGGCCGAGCAGGTCGCCGAGAGCCTGCGGGAGCGGTCCGAGGTGCGCTACGTCGCCAGCGTGCTGGCCCGCGCCCAGATCCTCGTCGAGGCCTTCTTCCGCGACCACGAGCACCTGCTCGCCTTCCACACGGGCTTCCTGCCGACCCTGACCGCCGTCAGCTCGGTCGAGACCTCGATCGTGCTGCGCGTGCACAAGCTGTCGTACGAGTGGGAGATCTGACCGCAGGCGCAACCTGCGGCGCGTCCTCGTGGCCTGGCCGCGAGCGGCGCGGACAGGCCCACTGCACTCCCCCCGCGGGGGTTCTGCGCGTCCGTCGCGTCACGGTGGGGCTCCCTCCTGGGGCGTGCGTGTCGTTCCTGTTCCGTCTCCATGAAGATCGTTCACCGGGACCGGTTCGCGGCTTCTGCGGCCCGCAAGATGGCGACCCGACTCGCCCCCCCAGTCCGAGGAGCTCCATGCCCGCCCCCCTCCGCCGGCTCGTACCGCTGGCCGTCGCTGCCTCCCTGGCCGCTGCCGCGCTGGCGAGTACCCCCGCGCTTGCCGCCCCCGACGTGTCCGCCAAGGCCCTCGGCCCGTTCGTGCTCGAGGAGGCGACGATTGCCGACGTGCGGTCAGCGCTGCTCGCGGGCCGGACGTCGTGCAGCGCGATCGTCGACACCTACCTGGCCCGGATCGGCGCCTACGACGATGCCGGCCCGGCCATCAACTCGCTCATCGCGGTCGCCGACGACGCCCGTGCGCAGGCGGCGGCGCTGGATGCCCGGTACGCCGCCGGCGGGCCCGTCGGCTCGCTGCACTGCATCCCGATGGTCCTGAAGGACAACATCGACACCAAGGACATGGCGACGACTGCCGGGTCGAAGACGCTCGCAGGGTCCGTGCCCACCCGCGACGCCACGATCACCGAGCGGCTCCGCGCCGCTGGCGCGCTGGTGCTGGCCAAGGGCAACCTCGACGAGTGGGCGCACGGCGGCATGGCCGGCTACAGCTCCGTCAACGGCCAGACCAAGAACCCGTACGACCTGACCCGCTCGCCCGCGGGATCCAGCGGCGGCCCGGCCGCTGCGGTCGCCGCCAACCTCGCGATGGCCGGAGTCGGCAGCGACACTCTGGGCTCCCTGCGCGGACCCATCGACGCCGAGTCGCTCGCCGGCGTGAAGCCCACGCTCGGGCTCATCAGCGGCGCGGGCGTGGTTCCGTTCTCGCTGACCTTTGACGTCGCCGGCCCGCTGACCCGGTCCGTCGCCGACAGCGCGGAGATCTTGAACGTCATTGCCGGTGTCGACCCCGACGACGCCCGCACCGCCGCGGCGCGGGGCAAGGTCGCCGCCGACTACCGCGCAGGCCTGACGCCCCACGCGCTGCAGGGCGTCCGTATCGGACTCCTGCGAAACCTGGTCACCGGAGGCAACACCGCAGTGTTCGACCAGGCGCTCGCGACGATGCGTCGGCTCGGCGCGGAGATCGTCGAGCTGCAGGCACCTGCCGCCATCGGCCAGCTGTCGACCGACTACTACACGATCATCTCCCAGACCGAGTTCAAGACCCAGCTCGGCGAGTACCTCGCGAGCCGCCGGCCCGGCGCCGCGGTGACGTCGCATGCCGACGTCCTGGCGGCGAGCTCGCAGCCCGGCTTCGGCATGGCTCCGGCCGTGCTCGCCCGCCTGCAGGCGGAGGCCCGGCGGGGCACGCTGAACGAGCCCGAGTACGTCAAGGCGGTGCAGACCGGTCCGCAGGCCATGCGGGACGTCGTCGACGGCCTGCTCGCCAACAACGACGTCGACGTGCTGCTGCACCCGGCGTCCACCGCCTCGGCGATGGCCAGCCTGTCGGGCTACCCGGCCGCGCTCGTGCCGGGCGGCACCAACGCCGCCGGCATCTCGGTCGGTCTCGCCCTGCAGGGCGCCGCCTTCACCGAGCCCCGGCTGCTCGGGTACGCCTACGCGTTCGAGCAGGCCGCGCAGGCACGGACCACCCCGGCGCTGACCCCCCGGCTCGCGTCGACGCCGTCCGCCACCCCGACCGTCACCGCAACGCCCTCGGCCACGCCGACCGCGACCACGACGTGCGGCACCAAGCCCGTCCTCACCCTGAGCAGCACGACGATGTCCGCCACCGGAGCCACCGGCGTCTCGGTGAGCGGCGCGCCGGGCTCGACCGTCGACCTGCTCGCCTACACGCGCCCGTCCACCAGCTACCAGGTCGTGCGCAGCGGCACCGTGGCGGCCGACGGGACACTGGCGTTCCCGGCGCTTGCGCCGCCAGCCAACACCCGGCTGTACGCGCGAACGCGGGGCTGCCCGGCCAACCCGGCGGATGACAGCCAGGTGCTCCACGTCCGCACCACGCTGACCCTCACGGCCAGCCGCCTCGGCGCCAAGAGCTACGAGTTCAGCGGTGCCGCACTCCCGGCGCGGCCCGGCGGCCTGGTCGTGTCGCTCTACCGGATCGCGGCCGACGGTCGGCAGGTGCTGGCCGCGCAGACGCGGGCCAGCGCCACGACCGGCGGCTGGACGATCCGCCGGACCTTCACCGGCTCCGGCCGGTACGGGTTCGTCGTGCGCACCGGACAGGACCTGCAGAACGCTGCAGGCGCCAGCAACGTGCGCAGCACGCTCGTCTTCTGAGTCGTACGGGAGGGGCGGTCCGCTGACGCGGGCCGCCCCTCCCGTACGCGCGCGTCGCCCGTGCAGGACGTGGTCGCCCCCGAGGGCCGGCCGGCTGGACCCGGCCGCATCCCGGGAAGGCCGTGGCCGGATGTCCTTGCCATGCGTGGGGGCAGGGAGGACGGTTGCCACAGGGATCTGCGGCGGTGCGTCCGCGGAGGGCAGGACGTTGCATGACCAGACATACCGGCACGGTGAAGTGGTTCGACGTCGTCAAGGGCTACGGGTTCGTGACGCGCCCTGAGGGCGAATGGGACGTCTTCGTCTACGCCGCTGCCGTGCTCTCGAGCGGGTGCGGGCCGGTGCAGGCGGGCGACCGCCTGGAGTTCGACGTCGTGGACCACGGGAGCGGGCCCGGAGCGGAGAACATCCTGTTCGCGTCCCCGGGTGCGCTCCGGACCGGTGGGGGCCCGGCGGGTGTTCAGCCCCCCACTCGGGCTGCCTAGCTAGCGCCCCGCCGGGCAGCACGTGGACCGCCGGGCCCGTTGCGACGGCCGGCTCAGGCGTGCACGACCACGACGGGGCAGGTCGCGTGCTGCGCGACCGACGTGCTCGTCGAGCCCAGGAGCAGTCCCGCGAAGCCGCCGCGGCCGCGGGAGCCGACGACGAGCAGGTCCTGCGGCCGGGCGGCCGCCAGCAGCCGCTCCGCAGGGTGACCGACCAGGACCTCCGCCTGCACGTCCGTGGCGCCGGCGGCCTGCGCGGCGACCTCGAGCGCGTGCCGCCCGCTGGCCTCGAGCAGCGCGAGGTCCGGAGGGTGGGCCCCGCCACGGGGCATGTCGATCGGTGCGTGCACGTGGAGCGCGACGAGGGTCGCGCCGCGGCGGCGGGCCTGGTCGGCTGCCACGGCCAGGGCGGCAAGCGACGCCGGCGAGTGGTCCACCCCGACGATCACGCGGGGCGCTGCCGTGTCGGTGGCCCGGGGCTCAGGCACGATCGTGACCGGGCAGGTCGCGTGGTGCAGGACCGACGAGCTGACCGAGCCCAGGACGGCCCGCGACAGCGCACCGTGGCCGCGCGAGCCCATGACGACCAGAGCGCTGTCCCGGGCCTGCTCGACGAGCATCTGCGAGGCGGGACCGCAGGCGACGGCGGACGTGCACGTCACCGTGTCGGAGCCGGCGACGCGCTCGGACGCGAGCTTGATCTGCTCGTCCGCGTCCAGCTGCGCTTGGGCCGCCTCCCGCGTCCCGAGATCGCGGGTCGAGGAGGAGTACGCCTCCACGGCGTAGGCGCCGAGTGACCAGGCCCGGACCGCGTGCAGGGGCAGGCCCGTCGAGACGGCCTCGCGCAGAGCCCACTCCATGGCCGCGGCCCCGGACGGACTCGGGTCGACGCCGACCAGGATCCGGCTCATGACCGGGCACCGGCCATCGCGACCGGCATGTCGGCGACCGCGCCGACCGATCCGGGTGGGCCGCCGGCCCGGCGGGGCACCGACTGCTGCGTGGCGCTGCCCAGCGCGACGGCCGTCACGACGTCGACCATGGTGATGATGCCGAGCAGCCGGGCCTGCGCGTCCACGACCACGACGGCGTCGCACCGGCTGGTGCGCAGCACGTGCGCGACGCGGTCCAGCGGGTCGCCTGGCGCGACGTGCGGCACGTAGTGCGTCATGGCCGTGCTGACCGGCTGCTCCAGGACACCGTCCGGCCCACCCGTGCTCAGCAGCGAGAAGGCCACCATGCGGTCGTCGACCAGGCCGACGAAGCGACCGTCCCCGAGCACGGGCAGGTGGCGGATGTTCAGGGTCCGCATCAGTTCCAGTGCCTCGCCGACGGTGGTCGTGGTCAGCACGGTCGCGACATCGCTGGTCATGACGTCGTGGGCCCTCAGACCGACCAGCGGCGACTCCCCCTGCGAGGCGGGGTGGCTGGCAGTGGTCGTGGTCGTGGTCATGGCTGCTCCTCTGCTGATGTGGGCGAACGCGCCCGTGCTCGCAGTGCTCCCCCGCCCGCCAGGTGACGGTCGAGGGGTGGATCGGCTGCCGCAGGTCAGGTCCCTCAGGGACGTCGAGCCGGGCGGAGAGGACACGCGAGGGGCGGACGCCTGCCGTGCTCGTGAGTGACCCGACAGGAGCCGGGCTCGTGAGGGAGTTCGCGAGGGAGAGGGGTCCCGACGGGCCTGGGCCATGCCGCACTGTGCCGCGCCGGCCCGTCACCCACCAGTGCCGAAGGTCCCGGAGCATCAGGTGCGGCGCGGCCGCCCTCAGCGCCGGGCGGGCGGAGCGGCGCGTCGGCGCCGGCTGCCGGGAGCCGGGGCCTGTTGCTCAACGGCCTGCAGTCCGTTGAGCAACAGGTCCAGGCTCTCGTCGAGAGCCGCCGCGCCGTCGTAGCCGGCCAGCAGCGCCTTGGCCAGTCCGCGCAGCCTGGGGAACTCCTCGGGCGGCAGGCGGTCCAGGCCCAGCCGCAGCAGCGCGTCGGTCGCCTCGGGATCGACCACCACCTCCTGCAGTTCGTTCAGGACGTGGCCGTGCAGCAGGCCCCAGTAGCTGCGGTAGAGGTGCAGCGCGCGGACGGGCGGGTAGCCGGCGGCGATGAGCAGCTCGAGCATCTGCTCGAGCGGTCGCAGTGTGCCGATCGGCCGCAACGCCAGCGGCGTCGCCAGCGGCCGGGTGACGATCAGCGGGACGACGTTCGGATGCGCGAGCGCCAGCTGCCGGAACTGGTGCGCGGCCCGGCGCAACTGCTCCTGCCAGTCCGGCGTGTCCGCGGAGATGACGAGCTGGGCCAGCACGAGCTCGGCCACCCCGTCGAGCAGTGCTGCGCGGTTGGTGGCGTACCGGTACAGCGCCATCGGGTCGCGACCCAGCTCCTGGCCGAGCCGGCGCATGGTCAGGGCTTCCAGACCCTGCTCGTCGACCAGGCGCAGCGCCGCGTGGAGCACGAGTTCCCGGCTCAGCCTCGGCCGGCGCGGCGCGCCTTCCGGCCCGTCGGTCATCCGGTCACCCTCACTGCGGGAGCGCTCACGAGCGGACTCTACGGCGTAGACACCAGGCGCGGGTCCTCCGCGGCCGCCGCGTCAGGACGCCGCGGCCGGCGACGCGCGAGGCGTGAGGGGCCGCCGCGCGAGGGGCGGAGACGGGACCAAGGTCCCTGGTTGGCAGGGGATCGCCGACGTAGCGTCTACACCGTAGACACGTTGAGCCACCTGACCCTGAGCACCGTTCCGGTGCGGCCCGGCGACCGGCAAGGCATCACCCGGAGGCCGGCATGACCAGCACCCAAGTTCCCGACGCACCCGGCGCCCTCAGGGGTCAGGCGAGCGGGCGCCGACGCGGCAAGCCCGCCGGCTCGGCACAGGGAGACAGGCGCGTCAGCCTGCTCGGCACCCTTGTCGTTGCCGCCGGAGTGGTCCTCGCCCTGTCCGGTGCCGGAACCTGGGCCATGGTCCAGAGCAGCCTCGCCGGCGAGAACATCACGGTCGCCGACGACGCCGCGCGCTTCGCGGGGCAGCAGGTCAACGGACCGCTCACCGCCTATTACGAGGCGGACATCATCGAGCACCACGCCCTCGAGGCCAGCGGTGGCAAAACCTACGCCGAGCTCGACCGCGACGACCCCGCCCGGGCCACCGTCATGACCGGCAGCTTCCTGCGCGCCAGCCTCTTCACCAGCGTCGTCAGCTTCGGCATCGCCGCCATGGCCATGGGACTCGGCCTTCTGTTCGCCCTCATCGGCTTCGCGCTGCGGGCGGTCGGCAGCCCTCGCACCGCCTGACAACGGCCCGCACGGCTCGACCGGCACCGGGTCTCCGGCGCCGCCGCCTTCCAGCACGGGAGTGCATCATGAGAGCCCTCGTCTACCACGGCCCCGGCAACAAGAGCTGGGACCAGGTCCCCGACCCGACGATTCTGCACAGCACCGACGCGGTCGTGCGGGTCGACACCACGACCCTGTGCGGCACCGACCTGCACATCCTCAAGGGTGACGTCCCCGCGGTCACCGACGGCCGGATCCTGGGCCACGAGGCGGTCGGCACCGTCACGGAAGTCGGTCCCGCAGTGACCTCCATCCGCGTCGGGGACCGCGTGCTGGTCTCGTGCGTCAGCGCCTGCGGCCGTTGCCGCTACTGCCGGGAGGGGCAGTACGGCCAGTGCCTGGGCGGAGGCGGCTGGATCCTCGGCCACACCATCGACGGCACCCAGGCCGAGCTCGTCCGGGTGCCCTTCGCCGACACCTCCACCTACCTGCTGCCTGCCGGCCTGGACGACGAGTCCGCTCTGATGCTCTCCGACATCCTGCCCACCGCGTACGAGGTCGGTGTCGTCAACGGCGGCATCCGCCCGGGCGACACCGTCGCCGTCGTCGGCGCCGGGCCGATCGGCCTGGCGGCCGTGCTGGCCGCGCGGCTGTTCAGCCCGGCCCACATCGTGGCGATCGACCTCGTCGACGCCCGGCTCGACGCGGCGAAGCAGTTCGGCGCCGACGTCACGATCAACCCGTCCCGGGAGGATCCGGCCGAGCAGCTGGCCACCCTGACCGGTGGGCTCGGGGTGGACGTGGCGATCGAAGCCGTCGGGACACCAGGCACCTTCGAGACCTGCACGAGGCTGGTGCGCCCCGGAGGGCGCGTCGCCAACGTCGGCGTCCATGGCACCCCGGCCACGCTGCACCTGGAAGACCTGTGGTCGCGCAACGTCACCATCACCACCGGCCTGGTGGACACCTGGTCGACCCCGACCCTGCTCAAGCTCGTCGCGGCGGGCCAGCTCGACGCGAAGCGCTTCGTCACCCACCGCTTCGCCCTGGCCGACATCGTCAGCGCCTACGACACCTTCAGCCGGGCCGCAGACACCGCGGCGCTCAAGGTGGTCCTGACCGGCACGCCCGCCTGAGCTCGCCCAGCCGCGACCCGCTGCTGGCACCCAGAGCGCGACGTGACGCTGCCCGGCGCCGGCCGACACCGGCGCCGGGCAGCGGCGTAGCCACCGTCCAGGTCCTGCGCGGGCGGGTCCGCCTCGGCGCCGGCGACGACCGGTGGGACGGCGGCCCGGGAGAGCTCCTCGTCGTCCCCGACGCCCGCCATGACCTGGAAGCACTCGAGGACTGCGTGGTTCTGCTCACCGTTGCCCCGCGCGCCTGATCAGGCGAGGTCGGCGCTCACCTCACCGCGCAGCGTCGGCTGCGGCTCGTGCCGCTCCCCGCCGGGGCGGCGCAGCGCCTTGTGCGCCTCGATGAAGACGACGTAGAGCAGCGCGATGCCGACGGCCAGCGCCCAGTGCCGGGCGGCCATCGGCGCAAGGCCCAGAACCTCACGCGCGACCGGCACCGTGACCAGCAGGACCTGCAACGCGGCGGTGAGCGCGACCGCCGCGACGAGGGCGCGATTGGTGAGCAGCCCCAGCCGGCGCAGGGACAGCTGTTCGGACCGCATGGCGAAGCCCCCGGCCAGCTCGGCGAAGGCGATCGAGGTGAACAGCACCGTCTGCCAGGCCGGGTCCCCGGCGCGCCACAGCAGGTACGCCGGCAGCAGCGCGAGCAGCGTCAGGGCGCTCCCTCGCACGAGGATGCGCCGGCCGCGGTCTGGACCGAACACGCTCTCCCGTCGTGAGGTCGGCGGCCGGAGCATGACGCCCTGCTCGGCCGGCTCGACGGCCAGCGCGATCGCCGGCAACCCGTCGGTGGCCAGGTTCAGCCACAGAATCTGCAGGGGCAGCAGCGGGATCGGCATGCCGAGCAGCGGTGCGACGATCATGACGGAGACCTCGGCCAGGTTTCCGCTGAGAATGTTGCGGATGAACTTGCGGATGTTGTCGAAGACGACCCGGCCCTCACGGACGGCCCGCACGATGGTGGCGAAGTCGTCGTCCTGCAGGACCATGTCGGCCGCGTCCTTGGTGACGTCGGTGCCGGTGATGCCCATGGCGACGCCGATGTCGGCCTGCTTGAGCGCCGGAGCGTCGTTGACCCCGTCGCCCGTCATCGCGACGACCTGACCGTCGGCCTGGAGCGCCCGCACGAGGCGCATCTTGTCGGCGGGTGAGACGCGGGCGTAGACGGCCGTCGAGCGGAGCGTCGCCAGCAGGTCGGGTGCGGTCAGCGCGCCGACCTCGTTGCCCGTGACGGCCCGGTCACCGGCCTGCGCCAGGCCGAGATCTCGGGCGATGGCCATCGCGGTCAGCGGGTGATCGCCGGTGATCATGACGGCGCGGATCCCGGCCTCCCGGCAGGTGCGCACGGCGGCGGACGCCTCCGGTCGGACCGGATCGGTCATCCCCTGCAGCCCGAGCAGCGTCAGCCCCGACTCCACCTGCCGAGCCGGCGCCTCCGGCTGCGCGGGCCAGCGGCGCATGGCGACGCCCAGAACGCGGATGCCGGCAGCGGCCATCTCCTGCGCCGCGACGCGTACGCCGTGGCGCCGCTCCTCATCCAGCGGCACCGGTCGGCCGTCCTCCAGCACGTGGTCGCAGCACGCCAGCAGGCCATCGAACGCGCCCTTGGTGAAGCAGACCCGGCTGGCTGCCGAGCCGGTGAGCTGGCCCGCCGCGAACGCCGCGCGCAGGCCAGCCGGAACCGCCTCGGGCGTCGCCGGAACCGCGTGCATGGTGGTCATCCGCTTGCGGTCGGAGTCGAACGGCAGCTCGCCGCACCGGGGAAGCGCGGCCTGCATCGCACGCAGGTCCAGGCCGTACCGGGCCGCCACAGCGACCAGCGCCGTCTCGGTCGGGTCGCCGGCCAGGGAACCGTCCTGCGCGACCTCGGTGTCGTTGCACAGCGCGCCGCCCAGCAGGAGCAGCCGCAGCGGGCCGTCGTGGTCGCCCGCGGGCTGAACCGGGTCGCCCGGTCCGGCGGTGACGCGCCGGCCGGCGACCTCGAGCGCCGTCACGGTCATCCGGTTCTGCGTCAGGGTGCCGGTCTTGTCGGAACAGATGGTCGTCACCGACCCCAACGTCTCCACGGCGTACAACCGGCGGATCAGCGCGGAGCGCCGGAGCATGCGCTGCGCTCCCAGCGCCAGGGTGATCGTCACGACGACGGGCAGGCTCTCGGGAATCGCCGCCACCGCGAGGCTGACCGCGGTCAGCAGCAACGTGTCCCACGCCTCGTCGCGGACCAACCCCAGCAGCAGGACGACGGTCACGACCCCTCCGACGCCCACCGCCAGCCGGCGCACCAGCGCGTCCAGGCGCAGCTGCAGCGGCGTCTTGCCCGGGCTGGCGCCCTGCAGCAGCCCGGCGATGCGTCCCAGCTCCGCCCGCATGCCCGTCGCGGTGACGAGGACCGTGCCGCGGCCCGCGGTGACACTGGTGCCCGCGTAGGCCATCGACGTCCGCTCGGCGAGCGGTGCGTCCCGGCCCACGGCGGCCACCTGCTTGTCCACGCCGGCGGACTCACCGGTGAGCGCCGACTCCTCCACCCGCAGCGCGTGCGCCTCGAGGACCCGCCCGTCGGCGGGCACTCGGGAGCCGGCCTCCAGCCGCACCAGGTCTCCGGCCACGAGGTCAGCGGCCGGCACCGCGCGCCGCCGGCCGTCCCGGATCACGCTCACGGTGGGTGCCGCCATGGCCGCCAGCGAGGCCATCGCCCTGCCTGCCCGGGCCTCCTGCCGGAAGCCGATGGCCGCGTTGAGCGCAACGACGCCGAGGATCACCTGCGCCTCGGTCAGGTCACCGAGTGCCGCCGACAAGGCGCCCGCACCGATGAGCAGCAGGATCATCGGTGACGTGAGCTGGCGCGCCAGGAGCCGGCCCCACGGCACCTGCGCGTCGCGGTCCAGCTGGTTCGCCCCGTCTCGGCGGAGCCGTCCAGCCGCCTCGTCCCCGGTCAGGCCGCGGGTCGGGTCGGCGCCCATGCGGGCGGCGACGTCCGCCGGAGTCCGGGCGTGGTCGGCCTGTGCCTCGTTCCCGGATGCGGCGGGGTCGCGCATGCTGCACGCTAGGCGCCGGTGCGCCGCCGCGCGGGGCGAACCCGAAGCTGAGCAGCGCAGGTGTCACCGGCGCCCGCGGCCACCGCAGGCCCGCCGACCGTGCCTACGGCAGGTCCGGCGAGGTCCGGCTCGCGCCCGTCCAGCACGCGCTCGGGTCGCGCCGCCGGCCGCTACCGCGCGGCGTCGTAGAGCGCGTCCGCGCGGGCCAGGTCGGCCGGCAGGGGTACGCCGTCACGGGCCAGCGCGTCGGCCAGCCCACCGACGCTGCCGGGGTCGGTCGCGGCGGCCGTCCAGCCGGCGACCGGCGCGCCGGGCACCACCGTCGTGGGCTGCACCGGTGGCGCGCTCGACGCTCCGGCGACGGCCTTCGCCTGCCGGGCCGCGGCGCTGTCGGCCGGGAGCGGCTGCAGGTCCGCCTGCCCGCGGTCCTCGCCCGGCAGCACCACCAGGGCACTCGGCACGGCCCGCTCGCGGCCGTCCGAGGGGCGGTTGCCCTGCAGCCCGTTGACCACCATGGTGGAGGAGCCGCCGCCATCGAGGTTGATGGCGTCGCGGGCGCCCAACGTCGCCATGAAGTCGGCCAGCTCGCCCAGCGTCATGCCGGCGCTGTAGGAGCCCTGCCGCCCGTCGACGACCACCAGCAGCATCCGGCCGTCCCCGGTGACACCGACTGCGGTGCGCGGGTTGCGGGCGAAGAAGGCTCCGGACCCCGACAGGTCCTGGCTCTGGCGGACTCCGTCCTGGATCAGCAGCGGGTTGCCGCCCAGCACGTCCACCGCACCCGGAAAGCCCAGGTGCTGGGTCATCGGCACGCTCTGCCCGGCGCGCAGCGAGCGGATGAGCGCCTCAGCTCCCGTCAGCGGCTGACCCGCGAGGACCGTGGTCGAGGGCCCGATGAAGGGCGCCCTGCCGTAGCAGCGGGTTCCCGTCACCTGCAGGTCGGTCTCCACGCCACCGTCCGGGTCCACCCGGCGCGGACCCGTGGTGCCGCCCGCGTAGCAGGCGTCGTCCGGAGGGGTGTCCAGGCCGGCCCCCACGCCGGTGAACCCGGCGAGCTCGTCGCCGGACGGCGCGCCGGAGTTCCACCGGGTGAGCACGGTGGAGGTGGCCGGATCCGGCCGCAGGACGACCCGGGTGTCGGGGAAGCCCATCCGCACCTGCGTGCCGGTCAGGTCCAGCGAGAAGGCGCGGCCGAGCAGCTGCGGCGTCTGCAGCAGGCGGCCGTCCGCGGCCATGGCGTGCACCGGACGGCCGCTGGACAGGCCGTAGTCCGCGTTGATGGCGAGCGGCGCGCCGGTGCGCCGCGCCATCGACGTGGTGGGCTCGAACGCTGGCAGGTCGTCGCCGGCGAGCACGGCGTCCGGCGTGGACGCGGCGAGGAGGTCGACCGTCGCGACGTGCGCGACGGACTCGCCGGTGCGCACCACCCGGTGGGTCACCCCGGGCGCCAGCCCCGGCGTACGCCGGACGACCGGCAGGTCTCCGGTCGTCCCGAGCACCGTGGTCTGGTGCGTGCCGAAGCCGTTGCCCTGCTTGAAGAACCACGTGCCGTTGCGGAACACGCCGGGCGTGTCCCGGCCGTCGTGGTCCCAGTCGCCGGCGACCGGCCGGTCCCCCGCCACGCCGAACACGAAGGTGCGGCTGCTCGGGCCCCCCGTGGCGCTGTCGCGCTGGTACCAGCGGGCCCCGCGGCGTACCGCGATGTCGGTGCGGCCGTCGGCGCTCCAGTCCCCGACCACGGCGACGTCACCCGGCTGGCCGAAGCCGAACACGCGCGCGGGAGCCGGCGATGACGCGTTCGACGCGCGCAGGTACCAGCGCCCGCCCCGGAACACGCCGAGCGTGTCGACGCCGTCGCCATCCCAGTCGCCGAGCACGGGCTGGTCGCCTCTGAGGCCGAAGCGCACCGTGCGCGCCGGCCCCTGCGGGCTCTCCCGCAGCACCCAGACGCCGTCGCGGAACAGGCTCAGCGAGTCCTCGCCGTTCCCGTCCGTGTCACCGGCGACGGGCCGCCAGCCGGAGCCCCCCTCGGCGTACGACCGGGCGGTGCCCCCCGCCAGGCTGTCCCGCAGCAACCAGGTGTCGCCCCGGCGCACGCCGATCCGGTCGTAGCCGAGC
>JAOPWI010000245.1 GCA_025965755.1 Frankiales bacterium
TCGACGGGCTGGTCACCGCGCTGGCCGCCGCGGACGCCGATCTCGCGCTGGTGTGCCAGCGCTCCGACGCCGAGCGCTACGGCCGGATGGCGCCGTCGGCGCGGGTCGTGGCCGGTCCGGCGGGCATCGCGCACCGCCCCGCCCGGCTGGCCTGGGAGCAGACCGGCCTGCCGCTGGTGGCCGCGCAGGTCGAGGCCGACGTCGTGCACGCGCCGCACTACACGCTGCCCCTGCGGGTCGGGCGGCCGGTCGTCGTGACGCTGCACGACGTCACGTTCTTCACCGACCCGGAGATGCACAGCCCGGTCAAGGGCACGTTCTTCCGCTCGGCCACCCGCACCGCGCTCAAGCGGGCGACCCGCTGCGTGGTGCCCAGCAGGGCGACCCGCGACGAGCTGGTCCGGGTGCTGGGCGCCGACCCGGCGCGGCTGGACGTGGCCTACCACGGGGTCGACCAGCAGATGTTCCACGTGCCGACGCAGGACGAGAAGCAGCGGGTGCAGGCCCGGCTCGGGCTGGGCGGCCAGCCCTACATCGCCTTTCTGTCCATGCTGGAGCCGCGCAAGAACGTGCCGGGCCTGGTCCGCGGCTGGGTCCAGGCCTGCGCGGGCCGGGAGCTGCCGCCGGCGCTCGTGCTGGCCGGCGGCACCGGCTGGGACGACACGATCGACGCGGTCATCACCGAGGTGCCCTCGCACCTGCGGGTGCTGCGCCCCGGCTACCTGCGCCCGAGCGACCTGCCGGGCTATCTCGGCGGTGCGGTGGTCGTGGCCTATCCCAGCCACGGCGAGGGCTTCGGCCTGCCGGTGCTCGAGGCGATGGCCTGCGCCGCCCCGGTCCTGACCACGCGGCGGCTGTCGCTGCCCGAGGTCGGCGGCGACGCGGTCGCCTACACCGAGCCCGATCCGGAGTCGATCGCCGCCGCGCTCGCCGCGCTGCTGGACGACCCCGACCGCCGCGCCGCGCTCGCCGCCGCCGGCCGGGCCCGCTCGCAGGAGTTCACCTGGGAGGCCTGCGCCGAGCACCACCTCGCCAGCTACTCCCGGGCGCTGTCCGCGTCTTGAGCGCGCCGGTCGTCCGGGTCGTCGTCGTCACCTACTCGCCCGGCGAGTCGCTGGCGACGTTCCTGCGCACCCTCGAGACGGCGACGACGCGCCCGTACGAGGTGGTGCTCGCCGACAACGGCTCGACCGACGGGTCGGTGGAGGCGGTCCTGCCCGCGTACCCGGGCGTCCGGCTGCTGCGCACCGGCGGCAACCTGGGCTACGGCCGGGCCGCCAACCTGGGCGCCTCCGGCGCGGCCACGCCCTGGGTGGTGGTCGCCAACCCCGACGTCGAGTGGACGCCCGGATCGCTCGACACGCTGCTCGAGGCGGGACAGCGCTGGCCCCGGGCCGGCTGCCTGGGCCCGGCGATCCGCACCACGGACGGCCGGCTCTACCCGTCGGCCCGGGCCTTCCCGTCCCTGCGGCGCGGGACCGGGCACGCGCTGCTCGGCCCGTTCTGGCCGGGCAACCCGTGGACCCGCGCCTACCGCGCCGAGTCCGGCCGGCCGGCCGAGGGCACGACCGGGTGGCTGTCCGGGTCGCTGATGCTGCTGCGCCGCGAGGCGTACGAGGCGGTCGGCGGCTTCGACCCGTCCTACTTCATGTACTGCGAGGACATGGACCTGTGCCGCCGGCTGGCCGAGGCCGGCTGGCAGAACGTCTACGTTCCGGCCGCGGTCGTGACCCACCTGGGCGGCCACGCCACCCGCCGCGTCGCCGGTCCGATGCTGGCCGAGCACCACCGCGCGCTGCACCGCTACCTGTCCCGCCAGTACGCCGGCCCGGCGTACGCCCCGCTGCGCCTGGTGCTGGCGCTCGGCCTGTTCGTCCGCTACCTGCTGGCCCGCCGCGTGACGGCCGTCAGCGAGGGCGCCGCCCCGACCCGCTCGGCCGACCTGCTCGAGGAGCGACAGTGCGACACGCCCTGATCCTGGCCGGAGGCTCCGGCACCCGGCTGTGGCCCTACTCCACCGCCCGGCTGCCCAAGCAGCTGGTTCCGCTGCTGCAGGGCCGCTCGCTGCTCGACGTCGCGGTCGAGCGGGCGAGCTCCTGCGTGCCGGCCGACCGGGTCTGGCTGGGGGCCGGCGAGCAGCTGCGCGCGGCGGTGTCCCAGGTGCCCGGCCTGCGGGCCGACCGGCTGGTCGTCGAGCCGTCGGCCAGGGACACGCTGCCGGCCGTCGCCCTGGGCTGCGCGGTCATCGCCGCCTGCGATCCGGAGGCGGTCGTCGCGGTGCTCACCGCCGACCACCTCATCGAGCCGCTGGAGTCGTTCTCCCAGACGCTGGACGCGGCGTTCGCGCTGGCCGAGCAGCGCGACGACGCGCTCGTGACCTTCGGCGTCGTGCCGGACGCGCCGGCCACCGGCTTCGGCTACCTCGAGCTCGGCGCGCCGCTCGGGGCCGGGCGGGTGGTCACGAGGTTCCAGGAGAAGCCCACGCTGTCGCGCGCGGCCGAGTTCCTGGCGGCCGGCCCGGACCGGTACCTCTGGAACTCCGGCATGTTCGTCTGGCAGGCGCAGACCCTGCTCCGCGCCGTGGACGAGTTCAGCCCGCACGCCGGGCTGGTCCTGCGGGCCATGGGCCAGGCGTACGGCACGCCCCGCTGGGAGCCGCTGTCCCGCGACGCCTGGCCGACGGTGGCTCGGCTCAGCGTCGACTACGGCGTCATGGAGCCGGCGTCGACGTCGGCGGACTTCACCGTGGCCGCGCTGCCGCTGGCCGCCCGCTGGCTGGACGTCGGCTCCTGGCCGGCCTACGGCGACGCTGTCGGCCGCGACGAGGACGGCAACGCGGTGGGCGCGGCCAAGGCGGTGCTGCACGCCAGCCGGGGCAACGTGGTGGCCTCCTCCGATCCCGACCACCTGGTCACGCTGGTCGGCTGCGAGGGGCTGGTCGTCGTCCACACGCCGGCGGCCACGCTGGTCATGCCTGCCAACGAGGCGCAACGGGTCAAGGAGCTGCACGCGCTGGTCGCCCAGCAGCACCCCGGGCTGGCCTGATCCACGCCTGCGGACGGGCTTGACAGGGCTCCGGGGCGCTGCGCAGCATGGTGCGCATCCCGCCGGGAGCGCCCTGTCCTCCCGGTCCCCTCCGCAGTCCTGACCCGCGGACCCAGCGCACGTCAGGAGCCGTCGGTGCCCCTCTCGGGACCGCTGCAGGGCCTGGACAAGGCTCTGCGCACCTTCCGTCCTCAGCGGGGCGCGCTCGACAACGCCCGCGAGGCGGTCGACCGCGACCGCATCTCGGCCGGGCAGCGCCGGGCCGCCGCGACCGCGGCGGCCGCCCCGCCCAGCTTCGGCTCCAGCGTCCAGCTGGCCGGCATGAGCGAGGGCCTGGTGCTCAGCGACGAGGAGCGGGCCCGGGTGTGCGACGTCCGGCCGGCGGAGGGTTTCGCCGAGGTGGCCGGCGACGCGCTGCAGCTGCTCCAGCAGCGGCACGGCCTGGATTTGTGGATGGTCACCCGCGTGCGTGACGGCGCCCAGTCCGTCGTCGTGGCCCGGGGCGTCGTCGGCATGCCGGTCCCCGCCGACGCCGTCCAGCCGTGGGCGCAGAGCTACTGCCGGCTCATGGTCGCGGGCGGGGCGCCGCGGGTGGCGCCGCGGGCCGCCGACGTCCCGGCGTACGCCTCCGCGAAGGCGACCGCGCGCTTTGGCATCGCGGCCTACATCGGCGTGCCGCTGCTGGCCACCGACGGCACGCTGTTCGGGACGCTGTGCGCCCTGTCGGCGACCGAGCAGCCCGAGTCGCTGCGCGACGCGCTGCCCGACGTCGAGCTGGTCGCCCGGCTGCTGAGCACCGTGCTGGCCAAGGAGGCCGCCGCGCTGGAGCGGTCGTACGAGGCGGCGCAGGCCTACGCGCGGGCCGACCGCGACCAGCTGACCGGGCTGCTCAACCCGCGCGGCTGGCAGGCCCGCCTGCTGGTGGAGGAGGAGCGCTGCCGCCGGCACGGGCGGTCGGCGAGCGTGCTGGCGATCGACCTCGACGACCTGCGCCGCGTCAACGTCGAGCTCGGCGCCGGCTCCGGCGACCACGTGCTCAGGACGGCCGCGGACGTCCTGCTCCGCGGGTGCCGGTCCATCGACGTGGTGGCGCGCACGGGCGGCGACGAGTTCGCCGTGCTGCTGGCCGAGTCCGGGCTGGCGCAGGCGCGCGGGCTCGCGGCACGGCTGCAGCGCGCCCTGCTGATCGAGGGCGTGCGGGCCAGCACCGCGGCCAGCGCCCGCACCGACGCGCT
>JAOPWI010000271.1 GCA_025965755.1 Frankiales bacterium
GGGAACATCGAGATGCGCAGCTGGTTGCGGCCGAGCTTGCGGTACGGCTCCACGTCGACGACCCCGTGGGCACGCAGCACCTTCGCGACCGCGGCCGCGTCGATGCTGGCGTCGAAGTCGATCGTCCCGACGACCGGGCTGCGCAGTGACGGGTCGCTGACGTACGGCGTCGTCCAGGCCGTCTTCTCCGCCCAGCCGTAGAGCCGGGAGGAGGAGTCGGCGGTCCGCGCGACGCACCACGGCAGGCCGCCCTGGCCGAGCATCCACTCGATCTGGTCGGCCAGCAGCAGCAGCGTGGCGACCGCCGGCGTGTTGTAGGTCTGGTCCAGCCGGCTGTTGTCGACCGCGGTCTGCAGGTGCAGCGACGCGGGCGCCCAGCGGTCCTTCAGGGCAGCGCTGCGCTCCAGCGCGGCGGGGGACAGCAGAGCCAGCCACAGGCCGCCGTCGGAGGCGAAGTTCTTCTGCGGCGCGAAGTAGTAGACGTCGGTCTGGCTCACGTCCACCGGCAGCCCGCCGGCGGCCGACGTGGCGTCGACCAGGTGCAGCGCGCCCTCGTCGGTGCCGGCGGGGCGCACCACCGGGCGGGCCACGCCGGTCGAGGTCTCGTTGTGGGGCGTGGCGTAGACGTCGAGCCCGGGCTCGGCCGCGAAGTCCGGCGCGCCGCCCGGGTCGGCCCGAATCACGACCGGGTCGCCCAGGAACGGCGCGGCCGCGGTCGCCTCGGCGAACTTGCCGCCGAACTCGCCGAACACCAGGTGCTGCGCGCGCTCGCGCACCAGCCCGAACGTCGCCACGTCCCAGAAGCAGGTGGCTCCGCCGTTGCCCAGCACGACCTCGTAGCCCTCGGGGAGGGAGAAGAGCTCGGCCAGGCCGCGGCGGACCCGCCCGACGACCGCGCGCACGGGCGCCTGCCGGTGCGAGGTGCCCATGATGCCGGCGGCCTCGGGACCGGACAGCGCCGCGAGCTGCGCCACGCGGACCTTGGAGGGGCCGGAGCCGAACCGCCCGTCGCCGGGGAGCAGCTCGGACGGGATCGTGATCTCGGGCATCTAGACCTGGTTGCCAGCGGGCAGCGTGCCGCTCTCGACGGCGGACACCGGGCGCGGGCCAGGGCCGACGTACTTGGCAGACGGGCGGATCAGCTTGTTCAGCTTCTTCTGCTCGAGGATGTGCGCGCTCCAGCCGGCGGTGCGCGCGCAGGTGAACATCGAGGTGAACATGTGCGGCGGGACCTGGGCGAAGTCGAGGACGACGGCCGACCAGAACTCGACGTTGGTGCGCAGCGGGCGGTCGGGGTAGCGCGCGGTGAGCTCCTCGATGGCGGCCTTCTCCAGCGCGTCGGCGACCTCGTAGCGGTGCGAGCCGAGCTCCTTGGCGGTGCGGCGCAGAACGCGGGCGCGCGGGTCCTCGGCGCGGTAGACCCGGTGGCCGAAGCCCATCAGGCGGTCGCCCCGGTCCAGCAGGCCCTTGACGTACTTGCTGGGGTCGCCGGCCTTCTCGACCTCGTCGAGCATGGTCAGCACGCGCGACGGCGCGCCGCCGTGCAGCGGCCCGGAGAGCGCGCCGATGGCGCCGGAGATCGAGGCGGCCGCGTCCGCGCCGGTGGAGGCGATGACGCGGGAGGTGAACGTCGAGGCGTTCATGCCGTGCTCGGCGGCGGACACGAAGTAGGCGTCGACGGCCTTGGTGTGGGCCGGGTCGGGGTCGCCCTTCCAGCGGATCATGAAGCGCTCGACGATGGTCTTCGCCTTGTCGACCTCGCTCTGCGGGACCATGGGCAGCCCCTGGCCCCGGGCCGACTGCGCGACGAACGACAGCGTCATGACCGAGATGCGCGCGAGGTCCTCGCGGATCTGCTGGACGTCGATGTCGAGCATCTGCTGCAGGCCCCAGGCCGGCGCCAGCATCGCGATCGCCGACTGCACGTCGACGCGGATGTCGCCGGAGTGGACCGGAAGCGGGAACGGCTCGGCGGGCGGCAGGCCGGGGTTGAACTTGCCGTCGACGAGCAGCCCCCAGACGTTGCCAAAGGACACGTTGCCGACGAGATCCTCGATGTCGACGCCGCGGTAGCGGAGGGCACTGCCCTCCTTGTCGGGCTCGGCGATCTCGGACTCGAAGGCGATGACGCCTTCCAGGCCGGGCTTGAAGAGCGTCTCGTCGGCCATGTCGCGGCTCCGGGGGTGTCGAGGTCCGGGGGTCCTGCGGACCGGGTGCGGTCGCGCGGACAAGTCTGGTCCTGGGTCGTACGGCATCTCACCATGCTCCCCGGGCGGGCGTGCGCGAGGCTGTCCCCGTGACAGCCCGCCCCGCCGACCTGCGCCGCGACTACCGCCGGGCCGGTCTGAGCGAGGCCGACCTGGCGAGCACCTGGCACGAGCAGTTCGCGCGCTGGTTCGACGATGCCCAGTCGCTGCCCGAGCCCAACGCCGCCGTCCTCGCGACCGCGTCCCCCGAGGGGGTGCCGAGCGCCCGCACCGTGCTGCTCAAGGGCTACGACGCGCGCGGCCTGGTGATCTTCACCAACCTGACCAGCCGCAAGGGCCGCGAGGCGCTGGCCCATCCGGTCGCCTCGCTGGTCTTTCCGTGGGTGGAGCTGGAGCGGCAGGTCGTCGTCTGTGGCCGGGTCGAGCAGGTCAGCCGGGAGGAGACGTCGGCGTACTTCCGGACGCGGCCGCGGGGGTCCCAGCTCGGGGCGTGGGTCTCGCGGCAGTCCGCCGTGGTGTCCTCCCGGGAGGTGCTCGAGGCGCGCGAGGCCGCGCTCGAGGAGCGGTTCGCCGGGCAGGACGTGCCGGTCCCGGACTTCTGGGGCGGTCTGCGGGTCGTGCCCGGGACGGTCGAGTTCTGGCAGGGCCGGCCGAGCCGGCTGCACGACCGGCTGCGCTACCGCGAGGACGGCGTCGTCGAGCGCCTGTCCCCATGACGCGGGCCACCTCGCCGGCGCCGCGCCGGCGGGCCGCCTGGCTGCGCGGCGCCGCCCTGGACCTGCGTCCGCTGCGCGAGTCGCCGGCCTTCCGGCGGCTGCTGTTCGGTGACGCCGTCTCGGTCATCGGCACCCAGATCACCACCGTCGCCGTGCCGATCCAGGTGTACGCCCAGACCCGCTCCGCCGCGGCCGTCGGCCTGGTCGGGCTGGCCGGGCTGCTGCCGCTCATCGTCTTCGGGCTGTACGGCGGGGCGATCGCCGACGCGGTCGACCGCCGCCGGCTGGTCCTGCTCACCACGCTCGGCCAGGCCGCGCTGGCCCTCGTGCTCGTCGCCCAGGCCGTGGCCGACCTCGAGCAGACCTGGCTGCTCTACGTCGTGGTGGCCGTGCAGGCGGCGCTGTTCGCGATCGACTCCCCGGCGCGGCAGGCCTTCGTTCCCCGGCTGCTGCCGGTCGCGCAGCTGCCCGCGGCCAACGCGCTCAAGCAGGTCGAGTTCAACCTCGGTGTCACCGTCGGGCCGCTGCTCGCCGGCGTGCTCGTGGCGCGCTACGGCTACGGCGCGGCGTACGGCCTGGACGCCCTGTCGTTCCTGGCGGCCCTGTTCGCGGTCGCGGGCCTGCCGCCCATGCCCCCGGCCGGGGGCGGGCGCCGGGCCGGCACGGCCAGCGTGCTGGAGGGCCTGGCGTTCCTGCGCACGCGCCAGGTCCTGCTCATGACGTTCGTCGTGGACCTGGTCGCGATGGTCTTCGCCATGCCGCGGGCGCTGTTCCCGGCGCTCGCCGAGCACGTCTACGGCGGCGGTGCGCAGACCGCCGGCGCCCTGTACTCCGCGCTGGCCGCCGGGGCGCTGGTCGGCGCGCTGCTGTCCGGCTGGCTGGGGCGGGTGCACCGGCAGGGTCGAGCGGTCCTCATCGCGATCGGGGCGTGGGGGCTGGCGATCACGCTGTTCGGCCTGGCCGACGTGCTGTGGCTCGGGCTGCTCTGCCTGGCCGCCGCCGGGGCGGCCGACATGGTGTCCGCCGTCTTCCGGACGGCGATCCTGCAGTCGGCCGCCCCGGACCAGATGCGCGGCCGGCTCGGAGGCGTCTTCATCGTGGTCGTCGCCGGGGGCCCGCGCCTGGGCGACGCCCGCGCCGGCGGCGGCGCCGAGCTGGTGGGCATCCAGGGGTCCTCGGTCGCGGGCGGTCTCGCCGTCCTCGGCATCACCGCCGCGGTCGCGGCCGGGGCCAGCCGCTTTCGCGCGTACGACGCCCGGGTGCCCCAGGGCTGATCGCGGGCGGCGGGCGCACCGGCCCAGCCGGCTGCCGGC
>JAOPWI010000277.1 GCA_025965755.1 Frankiales bacterium
CTGCGCGGCCTGTCGCCCCGCTAGCTGTACAGCTAGCCGAGCGAGGCGGCGAGCGCGGCGGCGGCCTGACCCGGGTCGGCCGCACCCGTGATCGGCCGGCCGATGACGAGCAGGTCGGCGCCGTTCGCCAGCGCCTGCTCCGGCGTGGCCGTGCGGGCCTGGTCGCCCGCGTCCGCACCGGCGGGGCGCACCCCGGGCGTGATCAGCACGATGCCCGCCCCGACCTCGGCCCGCACCGCGGCGACCTCCTGCGGTGAGCAGACCAGCGCGCCCGCGCCGGCACCGACGGCCAGGGCCGCCAGGCGGCGCACCGCGTCCAGCGGCGGCCCGGCCAGCCCGATGGCCTGCAGGTGGGCGGCCGACAGGCTGGTCAGCACGGTGATGGCGGTGATGGTGACGTCCGGAGCGGCGTCGACGGCAGCCCGCACCATGTCGGCCCCGCCGGCCGCGTGCACGGTCAGGAACCGGGGCCGCAGCGGGGCCACGGCGCGGGCCGCGCCGGCCACCGTGTGGGGGATGTCGTGCAGCTTCAGGTCGAGAAAGACCTCGCGGCCGGACCGCACCCGCTCGACGATCTCCGGGCCGGTCGCGCAGAACAGCTCGAGGCCGACCTTGAGGACCTGCACGTGCGGGGCGACGGCCGCCGCCCACCCCGCCGCGATCGCGGCCTGCGGCGTGTCGAGGGCGACCGCGATGGGCGCGGTCACGCCGGGTCCCCGACCGGGTCGGGACCCTCGGGCAGGGCGGCCTCCGGCGGCCGGTGCGCCAGCCCGACGGCGTCGGAGAAGCGCTCGAACCCGCGGTCGGCCAGAGCCTGCGCCAGCTCGGCCAGCACGCGCACCGGCGCCATCGGGTCGCCGAACACCGTCGTCCCGACGCTGACCGCCGAGGCCCCGGCGAGGACGAACTCCAGCGCGTCCCGCCCGGTGCGGATGCCGCCCATGCCCAGGATCGGCACGTCGGGCAGCGCCTGGTGCACCTGCCACACGCAACGCACCGCCACCGGGCGGATGGCCGGGCCGGACAGCCCGCCGGTGACGCCGGCGAGGACCGGGCGCATGGTGTCGGTGTCGATGGCCATGCCCAGCAGCGTGTTGATGACCGAGAGGCCGTCCGCGCCGGCGTCGACGCAGGCACGGGCGATCGCGGTGATGTCGGTGACGTCCGGCGACAGCTTGGCGAAGACCGGGATGTCGGGCGTCATCGTCTTGCGCACCGCTGAGACGACCTCGGAGGCGGCCCGCGGGTCGCAGGCGAACACCTGGCCGCGGTCCTCGACGTTGGGACAGCTGATGTTGACTTCGAGCATGGCCAGGCCAGGTGCACCGCGCAGGCGCTGGGCCAGCTGCGTGTAGTCCTCGACGCTGCCGCCGGCGATGGACACCACGGCCCGGGCGCCGCGGTCGGCCAGCCAGGCCAGGTCCTTGTCGAGGAAGGCGTCGATGCCCGGGCCCTGCAGCCCGATCGAGTTCAGCATCCCGCTCGGCGTCTCGGCCATGCGCGGGGTCGCCCGGCCCGACCGCGGGGCCAGCATGATCGACTTGGTGACCACGCCGCCGAGCTCGGTGATGTCGAAGAACTGGTCCAGCTCCTGGCCCGCGGCCGCGCAGCCGGAGGCGGTGAAGACCGGATTGGGGAACGTCCGGCCGGC
This sequence comes from Frankiales bacterium, assembly GCA_025965755.1. Taxonomy (GTDB): domain Bacteria; phylum Actinomycetota; class Actinomycetes; order Mycobacteriales; family SCTD01; genus RYN-170. The sequence goes on from JAOPWI010000277.1 coordinate 1,652, forward strand.
CAGCCTGGTGCTGAGGTCGACGCGCGGCCGGGGTGCCGGAACGTCGCGTCGGACGGTGAGCTCGGTCATGTCAGTGGCCTCCGGTGGGCGCGCCCAGTGCATCGGCGGGCACGGTGCCGACGTCGTCCCATCGCACCCGGTCGCCGAGGAACACCGGTCCCTCGACGCAGCTGCGGACCATGCGCGTGACGTCGTCCTCGCCGCGGACCGGCAGCACGCAGGTCATGCACACTCCGATGCCGCAGGCCATCGACTCCTCGACGGCGACCTGCGCCGTAATGCCGCGCGCGGTGGCGATCTCGGTCACCGCCCGCAGCATCGCCATCGGGCCGCAGGCGTAGACGACGTCGCTGTTGGTCCGCTCGAGCACCTGCGGCAGGACGTCGCTGACCCGCCCGCGCTCCCCCGCCGAGCCGTCGTCGGTGGTCACCGCGATGACCCCGGCGAGGCGCTTGGCGTCGAGCTGCCCGAACAGCTTGTCTGCGCTGCCCGCGCCCAGCACGAAGTCGACGGTGCAGCCCCGCTCGCGCAGCGCGACGGCCAGCGGGAGCAGCGGCGCGCTGCCGTAGCCGCCGCCGACGAGCGTCGCGCGCACCGGCGTCGTGGGCAGGCGGAACGGCTTGCCCAGCGGGCCGACGACGTCGATCTTGTCCTGGGGCTTGCGGTGCGACAGCCACTCGGTGCCCTTGCCGTGCACCGAGAAGACGAACTGCACGGTGCCGCCGTACACGCCCCGCGACTGCACGTCGTAGATGGCGAACGCGCGGCGCAGCAGCATGCTCGACTCGGGACCGCCCACCTGCACCGCGACGAAGTGGCCCGGGCGGTACAGCTCGGCGATGCCCGGCGCGACCACCGTGACCGCCTGGTACGCGCCGACCTTGCGGATCGACAGGATCTCGCCCAGCACCTGCACGGGCACTAGGAGTTCCTCCTGCTGGCCGCCAGGCCGGCGTGGTGCTCCTGCAGCGACGTCACGCCCATGTCGCCGCGGACCAGCGCCTCGATGCCCTGCACGCAGGCGGCCGCGGCCTGGATGGTGGTGATGCACGGGATGCCGCGGGTGACCGCCGCGGTGCGGATCTCGTAGCCGTCGAGCCGCGGCCCGACGCCCCAGGGCGTGTTGAGCACCAGGTCCACCTCGCCGGCGAGGATGCGCGGCACGATGCTGTCGCCGCCCTCGCTGTGCTTGCCGACCACGGTGCACGGGACGCCGTTGCGCTGCAGCACCTCGGCGGTGCCGATGGTGGCCAGCACCTCGAAGCCGAGGTCCGCGAGCCGCTTGACCGGGAAGATCATGGCGCGCTTGTCCCGGTTGGCCACGGAGACGAAGACGCGTCCCTTGGTGGGCAGCTCGCCGTACGCCGCGGCCTGCGACTTGGCGAAGGCGGTGCCGAACTGCCGGTCGATGCCCATGACCTCGCCGGTCGACTTCATCTCCGGGCCCAGCACCGTGTCGACGCCGCGGAAGCGGCCGAACGGCAGCACGGCCTCCTTGACCGAGATCGGCGCGTCCAGCGGCAGGTCGGTGCCGTCGCCGGTCCGTGGCAGCAGCCCCTCGAGCCGCAGCTCGGCGATCGTCGCGCCGAGCATGACGCGGGCGGCCGCCTTGGCCAGCGGCACCGCGGTCGCCTTGCTGACGAACGGCACGGTGCGGCTGGCGCGCGGGTTGGCCTCGAGCACGTAGAGGACGTCGTCCTTCAGCGCGTACTGCACGTTGAGCAGGCCGCGCACGCCGATGCCCTCGGCGAGCGCGCGGGTGGAGCTCAGGATGCGCACCATGTCGGCGCGGCCCAGGGTGATCGGCGGCAGCGCGCAGGCCGAGTCGCCGGAGTGGATGCCGGCCTCCTCGATGTGCTCCATGACGCCGGCGAGGTACAGGTCGCTGCCGTCGAACAGCGCGTCGACGTCGATCTCGATGGCGTCCTCGAGGAACCGGTCGACGAGCACCGGGTGGTCCGGGCCGATCAGCGTCGAGCGCGAGACGTAGTCGATGAGCATCTCGTCGCTGTAGACGATCTCCATCCCGCGGCCGCCGAGGACGTAGGACGGCCGCACGAGCACCGGATAGCCCACCCGCTCGGCGATGGCGCGCGCCTCGTCGTAGGAGGTGGCCGTGCCGAACTTCGGGGCGGGCAGGCCGGCGTTGACCAGCACGTCGCCAAAGGCGCCGCGGTCCTCGGCGAGGTGGATCGCCTCGGGCGTGGTCCCGACGATCGGGACACCGCAGTCCTTGAGCTCCTGCGCCAGCCGCAGCGGCGTCTGGCCGCCCAGCTGCACCACGACCCCGACGAGCTCGCCGCCGCCCGCCTCGGCGCTGGCGCGCTCCGCCGCGACGACCTCGAGCACGTCCTCCACGGTGAGCGGCTCGAAGTACAGCCGGTCGCTGGTGTCGTAGTCGGTGGAGACGGTCTCGGGATTGCAGTTGACCATCACCGTCTCGAACCCCGCGTCGCCGAGCGCGTAGGCCGCGTGCACGCAGGCGTAGTCGAACTCGATGCCCTGGCCGATCCGGTTGGGGCCGCTGCCGAGGATGAGCACCTTGCGCCGGTCGCTCGGCTGCACCTCGCTCTCCTCGTCGTAGGAGGAGTAGTGGTACGGCGTCGCCGCGGCGAACTCCGCCGCGCAGGTGTCCACCGTCTTGTAGACGGGCCGCACCCCGAGGGCGTGCCGCAGGTCGCGGATCTCCCGCTCCCCCACGCCCCGGACGGCGGCGATCTGCTGGTCGCTGCAGCCCATCCGCTTGGCCGCCCGCAGCAGCGTCTCGTCGAGCTCGCCGGCGGCCTCGAGCTCCGCCCGCAGCTCGACGAGCTGCACGATCTGGTCGAGGAACCAGGGATCGATCTTGGTGGACTCGAAGACCTGCTCCGGCGTCGCGCCCAGGCGCAGCGCGCGCTCGACGGTGTGCAGCCGGCCGTCGTGCGGCACCCGGGCCAGGTCCAGCGCGTCCTGCGCGGTTCCCTCCGGGTCGGGCTCGGTCCAGAAGCCGCTCGGGGTCGCCTCGAGCGAGCGCATCGCCTTCTGCAGCGCCTCGAGGAAGGACCGGCCCATGGCCATCGCCTCGCCCACCGACTTCATCGTGGTGGTCAGCTCGCGGTCGGCGCCGGGGAACTTCTCGAAGGCGAAGCGCGGGATCTTCACGACGACGTAGTCCAGCGACGGCTCGAAGCTGGCCGGCGTCTCGCGGGTGATGTCGTTGGGAATCTCGTCGAGGGTGTAACCGACGGCCAGCTTGGCGGCGATCTTCGCGATCGGGAAGCCGGTCGCCTTGGACGCCAGCGCGGAGGAACGCGACACGCGCGGGTTCATCTCGATGACGATGATGCGGCCGTCCGCCGGGTGGACCGCGAACTGGATGTTGCAGCCACCCGTGTCGACGCCGACCGCACGGATCACGTCGATGGCGATGTCGCGCATCTGCTGGTACTCGCGGTCGGTCAGCGTCATCGCCGGCGCGACGGTGACCGAGTCGCCGGTGTGCACGCCCATCGGGTCGAGGTTCTCGATCGAGCAGATGACGACCACGTTGTCGTTGCGGTCGCGCATGAGCTCGAGCTCGTACTCCTTCCAGCCCAGGATCGACTCCTCCAGGAGCACCTCGGTGGTCGGGCTCGCCTGCAGGCCGCCGCCGGCGATGCGGTGCAGGCCCTCCTCGTCGTGCGCCACGCCGGAGCCGCTGCCGCCCATGGTGAACGAGGGCCGCACGACGACCGGGTAGCCGAGGTCCTCGACGGCAGCCAGCACCTCCTCCATCGAGTGGCAGATGGCGCTGCGGGCCGACTCGGCGCCGATGGAGGCGACGATCTGCTTGAACTCCTGGCGGTCCTCGCCGCGCCGGATGGCGTCGACGTCCGCGCCGATGAGCTCCACGCCGTACCGCTCCAGCACGCCCTGCTCGTGCAGCGTCATGGCGGCGTTGAGCGCGGTCTGGCCGCCGAGCGTCGCGAGCAGCGCGTCGGGGCGCTCCTTCTCGATCACCTTGGTGACGAACTCCGGGGTGATCGGCTCGATGTAGGTGGCGTCCGCGAACTCCGGGTCGGTCATGATCGTCGCCGGGTTGGAGTTGATGAGGGTGACCCGCAGGCCCTCCTCGCGCAGCACCCGGCAGGCCTGGGTGCCGGAGTAGTCGAACTCCGCCGCCTGGCCGATGAGGATCGGCCCGGAGCCGATGACGAGGACGTGGTGCAGGTCGGTGCGCCGAGGCACTAGCGCGCCCCTTCCATGAGACGGGTGAACGAATCGAACAGGCCGGTCGCGTCGTGCGGGCCGGGAGCGGCCTCGGGGTGGTACTGCACCGAGAAGGCCGGAACGTCGAGGCAGCGCAGCCCCTCGACGACGTCGTCGTTGAGGTCGACGTGGCTGACCTCGACGGAGCCGTACGGCGTCTGCACCGGCGTGCCGTCGGTGGGGGCGTCGACGGCGAAGCCGTGGTTGTGGCTGGTGATGTGGACCCGGCCGGTGGCCCGCTCCATCACCGGCTGGTTCACGCCGCGGTGGCCGTAGCGCAGCTTGTAGGTGCCCAGGCCGAGGGCCCGGCCGAGGATCTGGTTGCCGAAGCAGATGCCGAACACGGGGACGCGCTGGTCGAGCACCCCGCGCATCGCCTCCACCGGGCCGTCGGTGGTCGCCGGGTCGCCGGGGCCGTTGGAGAAGAAGACGCCGTCCGGCTCGAGCGCGAGCAGCTCGTCGGCCGTGACGGTGGCCGGCAGCACGTGCACCTCGCAGCCGTGCTGCGCCATGTAGCGGGGCGTGGCGCGCTTGATGCCGAGGTCGACCGCGGCCACCCGGAAGCGCCGCTCGCCCACGGCGGGGACGATGTACGCCTCGGGCGTGGTGACCTCGTGGGCGAGGTCGGCGCCCTCCATCGGCGGGCTGGCGAGCACCCGCTGCACGAGCGTGTCGGTGTCGCCCAGGTGGTCGCCGGAGAACACGCCGGCCCGCATGGCGCCGCGCTCGCGCAGGTGGCGGGTGAGGGCGCGGGTGTCCACTCCGCTGATGGCGACGACGCCCTGCGCCGCCAGCTCGTCGTCCAGGCTCCGGTTGCTGCGCCAGTTGCTCGCGAGCCGCGCCGGGTCGCGGACCACGAAGCCGCTGACCCAGATGCGGACCGACTCCATGTCCTCGTCGTTGGCGCCGGTGTTGCCGATGTGCGGCGCCGTCATCGCGACGACCTGGCGGTGATAGCTGGGATCGGTCAGCGTCTCCTGGTAGCCGGTCATGCCGGTGTTGAAGACGGCCTCGCCGAACGTCTGGCCGACGGCGCCGTAGGACTCGCCGCGGAACGTCCGGCCGTCCTCGAGGACGAGCAGAGCGGGGGTGCGGGTCATGCCCTCTCCTCCTGGGTGGTCGTGCTGGTGATGGGCAAGTGCGCGTGTACGGCGTCGGCGAGCCGGCGGTGTGCGGCGTGGTCGTCGGCCCGGAAGCCGGACCGCACCGAGCGGCCGCCCAGACGCCAGGTGATGAGCAGCATCCCGTCGCGGCCGACGACCTTGCCGGCCAGGGCGTCGCCCGGCTCGGCAGCGTCGACGAGCGCGTAGGGCAGGTAGAGGTCGTCGTCGCCCTCGCGCTCGACGACCAGGCCGTCGGTGCGCACGGTCAGCCAGCCGGCGGAGCGGTCCGACAGGCCGTGCACGGCGACCCGGTCCAGCCAGTCGTCGGCGAAGACGGTGCCCACGAACAGGCCCGGCGTCGCGCCGACGACCACGAGCCCGGGCGTCTGCGGGGCCGGCGGAGGCGGCGGAAGGTCGCCCTGACGCCGCTGCCGGCCGCGCCAGCCCTTCAGCATGAGCAGATAGGCCAGGACGACGATGCCGAGGGTGACGGCGGTCGCGAGGACCCGGTCGCCCGTCACGCGGGCGCGCCGTCGAGCACGGTCGGCGTTCCCCGCAGGAACGTCGCGCGGACGCCGACCGGCAGGGAGCGGCCGGCGAACGGCGTGTTGCGGCTGCGAGTGGCCATCGTCGCGGCGTCGACCGTCCACGGCGCGGCCTCGTCGACCAGGCACAGGTTGGCCGGCTCGCCGACGGCCAGGGGACGACCGTGGCCCTCGAGCCGGCCGATGCGCGCCGGAGTGCTGGACAGCCGCTCGGCGACCTGGCGCCAGGTCAGGCGGCCGGGCAGGACCATCGTCTCGGCCACGATGCCGAGCGCGGTCTCCAGGCCGGTCATGCCGGGCAGGGCGGCACCCCACTCCGCCTCCTTGTCCTCCAGCGCGTGCGGCGCGTTGTCGGTGGCGACGCAGTCGATGGTCCCGTCGGCGAGCCCGGCCCGCAGCGCCGCGACGTCGGCGGCGGTGCGCAGCGGCGGGTTGACCTTGAAGACCGGGTCGTAGGAGGCCGCGAGGTCGTCGGTCAGCACCAGGTGGTGCGGCGTGACCTCCGCCGTGACGTCCCATCCCTTGCTCTTCGCCCACCGGATGAGCTCGACGCTGCCGGCGGTGCTGACGTGGCAGACGTGCAGCCGGCTGCCGACGTGCGCGGCCAGCAGGCAGTCGCGGGCGATGACCGCCTCCTCGGCGACGGCCGGCCAGCCGGTCAGGCCGAGCCGGCTGGAGACGACGCCCTCGTTCATCTGCGCGCCGACGGTCAGCCGCGGCTCCTGGGCGTGCTGGGCGATGACGCCGTCGAACGCCTTGACGTACTCCAGCGCCCGCCGCATCAGGCTGGCGTCGCTGACGCACGTGCCGTCGTCGCTGAAGACGCGGACGCGGGCGGCGCTGTCGGCCATCGTCCCCAGCTCGGCCATCTGCTCGCCACGGAGCCCGACGGTGACGGCGCCGACCGGCGCGACGTCGCAGTGGCCGGCCTCCTGGCCGAGCCGCCAGACCTGCTCCACCACGCCCGCCGTGTCGGCGACCGGGTCGGTGTTGGCCATCGCGTGCACGGCGGTGAAGCCGCCCAGGGCGGCCGCCAGCGTGCCGGTCTCGACCGTCTCGGCATCCTCCCGACCGGGCTCGCGCAGGTGCGTGTGCAGGTCCACCAGGCCGGGCAGCAGGACGGCGCCGCCGCCGGCGTACACGCGGCTGTCACCGTCGGACAGCCCGGTCCCGATCTCGGCGATCGCGCCGTCGACCAGGCGGACGTCGACCGGCTCGCCCTCGCCGTACGGGCGGACGTCCCGGACCAGGTAGTTCACGCGTCTCCTCCGATGGCGGGCGAGGCGCCGCCGAGTAGCAGGTACAGGACAGCCATGCGCACGCTGACGCCGTTGCGGACCTGCTCAACGATGGTCGAGCGCACCCCGTCGGCGACCTCCGGGGCGATCTCCATGCCGCGCACCATCGGCCCCGGGTGCATGACGACCGCGTCGTCATGCAGCGCCGAGGCGCGCCGGACGTCGAGGCCGTAGCGGCGGGCGTACTCCCGCTGGCTGGGGAAGTAGGCGGCGCCCATGCGCTCGCGCTGCACCCGCAGCATCATCACGACGTCGCTCTTGGCCAGCACCGCGTCGAGGTCGTAGGACACCTGCGCCGGCCAGGACTCGACGCCCACGGGGAGCAGCGTCGGCGGGGCGACCAGGGTGACGTCCGCGCCGAGCGTGGACAGCAGCAGCACGTTGCTCCGGGCCACCCGGCTGTGCAGGACGTCGCCGACGATGGTGACCTTCAGGCCCTCGACCCGGCCCAGCCGGCGGCGCATGGTGAACGCGTCGAGCAGCGCCTGGGTGGGGTGCTCGTGCGTGCCGTCGCCGGCGTTGACGACCGAGCCGTGCACCCAGCGGGCCAGGTTGACCGGAGCCCCCGACCAGGCGTGGCGGATCACGATGGCATCCGCGCCCATCGCCTCCAGGGTCAGCGCGGTGTCCTTGAGGGTCTCCCCCTTGGACACGCTCGAGCCCTTGGCGGAGAAGTTGATGACGTCGGCCGACAGCCGCTTCGCGGCCAGCTCGAAGCTGGTGCGGGTGCGGGTGGAGTCCTCGAAGAACAGGTTGACGACGGTGCGGCCGCGCAGCGTCGGCAGCTTCTTGACCGTGCGCTCCTCGACCAGCGCCATCTCCTCGGCGGTGTCCAGGACGAGCAGGGCGTCCTCACGCGTGAGGTCGGCGGCGCTGAGCAGGTGGCGGCTCACCGGCGCACCTCCAGCTCGACGCCGTCGCGCCCGTCGTGCTCGATGAGCAGCACGTGCACCGACTCCCGGAGCGAGGTCGGGATGTTCTTGCCGACGTAGTCGGCCCGGATCGGCAGCTCGCGGTGACCCCGGTCGACCAGGACGGCCAGCTGCACCGCCCGCGGCCGGCCGAGATCGGCCAGCGCGTCCAGGGCGGCCCGGACGGTGCGCCCGCTGAAGAGCACGTCGTCGACGAGCACCACGAGCGCGCCGTCCACGCCCTCGGGCGGGATCTGGGTCTGCTCGAGCGGGCGGGGGCGCTTGAGCCGCAGGTCGTCCCGGTAGAGCGTCGTGTCCAGGCACCCGGTGGGCACCACCAGGCCCTCGAACGCGCGCACCCGGTCGGCGAGACGCCGGGCGAGGGTGGCGCCGCGGGTGGGAATGCCGAGCAGCACGACGTCGCTGGCCCCAGCGGTCTTCTCGAGCAGCTCGTGCGCCATGCGGTCCACGACGCGGGCGACGTCCGCGCCGGACAGGACCGTCTTCGGCGGGGTCTGCACGGGGTCGTCGGGGGCAGCCGTCATCGGGCCGTACCTCCTTCCCCGCCTCACGGGACGGGCTCGGTGGAGGACGTGCGTTCGGCACCGAGGTTAGCGCACGGGCCCGAACGTCCGACGGGGTGACACGGCGCCCGGTCCTTGACCGGCCTGCACCCCGGACTTATCGTCACTCTCCGTAAGCGGCGAGGCAATGACGCCGGGAGGACATCGGTCACCCCGTCGGCGAGGACCCACGGGTCCCTGACGGCGGCCTCCCGGACGAGCCAGTGGTGAGACCGGCGCCCGCACGGCAGCGAGGACCCTCCTCGCCACGTTCGACGGGAGCCCCACCCAGTGACCGACTACGCCAAGGCCCTCGGCGGCCGACTCCGCGCCATCCGCACGCAGCAGGGACTGTCCCTGCACGGCGTCGAGGAGAAGTCCCAGGGCCGGTGGAAGGCCGTGGTGGTCGGGTCGTACGAGCGCGGTGACCGCGCCGTGACCGTACAGCGGCTGTCCGAGCTGGCCGAGTTCTACGGCGTGCCGGTCAGCGAGCTGCTGCCGGAGGGCGCCACCGTGTCGACCAACGAGCCGGCCGCGGCGCGCATCGTGATCGACCTGGAGCAGCTGTCGCTGGTGCCGGCCGACCAGGCCGCGCCGCTGGCCCGCTACGCCGCCACCATCCAGAGCCAGCGCGGCGACTACAACGGCCGGGTGCTGTCGATCCGCCACGAGGACCTGCGCTCGCTCGCTGTCATCTACGACGCGTCGCCGAGCGCCCTGACCGAGCAGCTCATCGGCTGGGGCGTGCTCAGCCCCGACGCCCGGCGCGCCGTCGACGCCTGAGGGAGCCGCTCCCGCACCGGTCGGGTCACCCGAAACCGGCCTCAAGCGACGTCCGTGTCGCGTCGACATCACGGCCATGACCGCGCTCCAGGGCCTGCAGACAGGCCTCGTGCCCGTACCGCACGCGGCGTCGTCCGGGCAGCCCGCCGATCGCGGAGCCGGTCCGCACCGGGCCCTGCTGCGGTTCGGCGTGCGGCCCTACCTGGTCCTCGCCGACACCGCTGCCTGGGCGATCGCCTGCGGCCTCACGGGGCTGGCGCTGGCGGACGCCGCGCTCCTCCTGGCGCTCACGGTGGGGCTGCTCGCGGGTGCGGCGTCCTACCGCAGCCGCCTGGAGCTCTCGGTGCTCGACGACATCCCCGTCCTGCTCTCCCGGACCCTGGCCGCCGGCAGCACCCTGCTGGCCGGTCACGTCGCCCTCGACCCCCAGGCGGTTCCGTCCGCCGACCTGCTCCCGGCGACCGGGCTGCTCGCCGTTCTCGTCATCCTGGGACGCGCCGCCGCCTACTCGGTGGTCCGGCGGACCAGGGCCGGCCGCCGGGTCTGCCACGCCACCCTGGTGCTGGGCGCCGGCAACGTCGGCGGTCAGGTGACCGACCTGCTCCTCGCGCACGCCGGCTACGGCCTGCTGCCCGTCGGCTACCTCGACGCCGACCCGCTGCTGCCCGAGCAGGAGCGGCGCATTCCGCTCCTGGGCAGCCCGGACAAGCTGGCCAACCTGATCAGCGAGTTCGACGTCCGGGCCGTCGTGGTCGCCTTCAGCGCTGCGCCGGAGTCGCAGATGATCGACATCATCCGTACCTGCGACCGGCTCGCCGTCGAGGTGTTCACGGTTCCCCGCCTCTACGAGCTGCACCGGCGCGGGCGCGACTCCGACGAGCTCTGGGGGCTGCCGCTGGTGCGCCTGCGCAAGGTGTCCTTCCGCCGCCCGACGTGGCGGTTGAAGCGGCTGCTCGACGTGGCCGTCTCCTCCGCTGCCCTGCTGGTCCTGTCCCCCGTGCTGCTGGGGTTGGCCGCGGCGGTCCGGCTGCAGGGCCCCGGGGTCCTGTTCCGCCAGGAGCGGGTGGGCATGGACGGCCGCCCCTTCACGGTCCTGAAGTTCCGCTCCATGCAGCCCGAGGACGAGCAGGAGGCGCAGACGCAGTGGAGCATCGCCGGTGACGCGCGCGTCACCCGGCTGGGACGCCTGCTGCGGGCCAGCAGCCTGGACGAGCTTCCCCAGCTCTGGAACGTGCTGACCGGCACCATGACCTTGGTCGGGCCGCGCCCGGAGCGGCCACACTTCGCCGCGCAGTTCTCCGACAGCTACCCGCGATACGCCGCGCGGCACCGGGTCCCGGCCGGGATGACCGGCTGGGCGCAGATCCACGGGCTCCGCGGGGACACCTCGATCGAGGACCGGGCCCGCTTCGACAACTACTACATCGAGAACTGGTCGCTCTGGTACGACATCACCATCATGCTGCGCACTGCGGGGGCGGTCCTGCGCCGGACCGGCTCGTGACGACGAGCCCGCCGAGGACCCACCTGACGCGGGTGCACGAGGGGCCGGCCGCTCTGGCCGCGCTGCCCCTTCTGGACGAGCTGTGCCGCGCCACGGGCGCGCCCCTGTCGGCAGGCGCCCTGTGGTGCCGGG
>JAOPWI010000280.1 GCA_025965755.1 Frankiales bacterium
GGCGCGGTGGCGGCCCCGATGCTCACCGTCGGCGTGACGGTCTCGGCGCCGAGCCGGAGCGGCACGCAGACGGCCGTCCGGACCCGCTCGCCCAGCAGCACGAGGTCGTCCGGGCCGTGCAGGGAACCGGTCAGCACGACGAACTCGTCGCCGCCGTGCCGGCCGAGCGTGTCCTCGGTCCGCAGAACGCTGCGGATCCGCTCGGCGACGGCACGCAGCAGGGCGTCCCCCGCGGCGTGACCGAGCCGGTCGTTCACCGCCTTGAGCTCGTCGACGTCGCAGAACAGCACCCCGACGGACCCCGCGGTGCGGTGCTGCAGCGCGTGCTCGAGCCGGTCGAGCAGCTTGGCCCGGCTGGCTGCACCGGTCAGGGCATCGGTGAGCGCCGCGGTCTCCAGGCGGCTCTCCACCGCCTTGTTGGTCGTGATGTCGGTCAGCACGACCACCGCGCCCAGCGGCTCGCCGTTGCTGCTCGCCATCGCGCGCGCCGACGCCAGCAGCCACAGGCGACCGGCCTTGCCGACGCGCAGCTCCAGCTCCCGGCGGCTGCGACCGCCGTCGTCGAAGGCGGTGGTCGCGAGCGCCTCCGCGACGACCTGACGGACCGGGCCCCGCAGCTGCTCGGCGAGCTCGGGCTGCGCCAGCAGGCGCGCGCAGGGCGAGTTGGTCCAGGAGACGTCGCCGCTCACGTCCGTGACGGCGATGGCCTCCCCGGCCGCGTCCAGCACCGCGCGGAACTGGACGGCCGCCTGCTCCCGGGCGGCGTGGGCGGCCACCTGCTCGGTCACGTCGACGTACACCGCGATGACCCCGACGGCGACCTCGTCGTCGCGCAGCGGCTCGTAGCGGGTCTGCCACCACCGGCCGCCCCAGCTGGCGACGCCGCCGGTGGCGGTCCCGGCAAGGGCGCGCTGCAGGAGATCGCGGCTCTCGGGCGTCTCGGCCAGCTCCACGAGGGACCTGCCGACGAGCTCCTCGGGCGGAAAGGCCAGGGACCCGCCCATCGCCGCGCGCACGACGCCCTCCAGGTCCAGCTGCAGGACCGCGACCGGCATGCTGCGCTTGACGGCCTCCAGAACCGCCGCGGTCGGCGGCCCGGCATCGTCGGCGGACGTCACCGCGCCGTCGACTGGTCCCACCAACCATCGGTGCCCCGGCGGCGAGCCTCTCAAGCGGGCCCGGCGGCGCTCGACCGGCCGGTGCGACGGGGCGCTTCCCGGCGCTCAGCCGACCGCGGTGCTGTCCACGAGGGCTTGCGCCACGTCACGGAGCTTGCGGTTGGTGCGCTGCGAGAGCTCGACGAGCATCGCGAAGGCGTCGTCCGCCGGGCACCGGTGCTCGGCCATCAGGATGCCCTTGGCCTGGTCGATGACGCCGCGGGACTCGAGCGCCCGCTCCAGGTGGTCGGCGACCCGCCGCTGCGCCTCGAACAGGTGCAGGTTCGCCAGGGTGACGGCGGCGTACGCGGCGAGCGTGCGGGCCAGCTCGACGTCCTGCGGGGCGAACGCGGCCAGGCGATCGCTGTACAGGTTCAGCCCCGCGCTGATCGGCTCCGGCAGCGCGACCGGCACGGACAGGCTGCTGCCGACACCACGCTCCCGGGCGGCGGCGGCGAACTCGGGCCACCGCTCGTCGGCGCCGGCGTCAGGCAGCAGGATCAGGTCGCCGTCCTTGGCCGCGGACAGGCACGGACCCGCACCGTCGGTGTACTGCCGCTCGTCCATCTGCGCCGCCAGCGGTCCGGTGGACGCGACCGTCTCCGCCCTGCCGTGGCGGACCAGGGTCACCGAGACCTCGACCGCCGCCGGCAGCAGGCGCTTGCCGACCTCCGCGATCGCCGTCATCACCGAGTCGAGCGAGTGCTCGGAGACCACCAGCCGGGCCAGCTCGTCGAACGCCTCGTACGGAGGCACCGGCCGGCGGTTCTGCACCATGCGGTGTCCACTTCCGGCGGGGGCGCAGCAGCCGCAAGCCGGCTCCAGCCGGGGAGGTCCGCGACGGGACCTGGCCACGGGAGTCCCGAGGGACACCCGGTCGCCGCCTCTCGGGACGCCCCAGGTCGCCATCGTAGTCAGTGCGGGGAAGGGCGAAGCCGTCCCCGGCGCGCTTCGGCGTCAGGCCGCGACCGGGCGACGGGCCTCTAGCGCTCGCCGAGGAGCGCGCGGACGTGCCGCAGGGCGGCGATGAGGTCCGAGCGGTCCGCGGCGCTCCCGTCGCGGTCCCGGCCGGCGTGCAGGCGCTCGACCGCTGCCAGGTTGCGCTGCAACGCCGCGGCCGCCGCAGACCTCGGGGCGCTCGCTCCCTCGCCGTCACGCCCCTCGTCGTCACGCCCCTCGGCCACGCGGTCCCGGTGCTCGGCGGCGAGGTCGCGGCACGCCGCGTTCGCCAGGATGCGGGCGATGACCTCGTCGACGGGCGCCGCCGACCCGGCCGGCTCGTCTGCCGCCCGGGTGGCGGCGGCATCGGCCACGCTGGCCGCCACCGCGATGGTCCGGGCCGCCGCCGACCGGGCGGCAGCGACCATGGCCTGCGCGGTCTCGGCCGCCTCGAGCAGCATGCCTGCGGTCGCCTCCGCTGCCACCTGGGCGACCCGCTCGGCCTGGGCGAGCACGGTCGCCGCCGCAACGGTCGCCGCGTCGACCATCTCCTGGGCGGTGACCGCGGCCTCGGAGGCCAGCTCGGCGGCCAGCGCCGCCGGGCTGGACTTCTTGTTCTGGTGGTGGTCCGCGACCCGCGCCGCCGCCCGCTGCGCCGCGGCGGTGGAAGCGATCACCATCGCTGCGATGGTGGCGGCCGCCTCGGACGCGATGTCGGCGGCGGCCTGCGCGGCGACGTCCGCGGAGGACCTGGCGCGGAGCTCGGCAGTGCTCGCCGTCGAGGCTGCCGCGAGGACAGCTGCCCCCGCGGTCCGGGCTGCCTCGGCCGCGATGTCGGCGGCCGCCTGCGCGGCGATCGCCTCCGCGGCCGCCATCACGGCCTGCCGCGCCGCGGCATCCGGGCCGTCCCCAACCCGAGCGTCGGTCGACGTGGTGAGCTGGGCTCGGCGTTCTGGTGCGACAGACATGGTTCGTCCTCCTCAGGAGGCCAGCTCGCCGGCTGGCGAGCTGCTCGAACACGTTCCGTGCGGGACGCGGACCACAACACGCAGCGTGGCTGCACTGTCTCACGGAGTGAGCATGGGGGTGACGGGACGCCGCGGCGTGCCGCGTTCGGGCGGCGTCCCGTCCCGCGTCCGTCCAGCGTCCGGGCACGGGCGTCACCGGGGCCCGGCTCGCCTGCACGGTGCGGAGAACCAGGACCAGACCTGCAGGTCCTGCGTGGAGCCGCCTCGGAGAATCGAACTCCGGACAACCTCATTAAGAGATCGCCCGGCCATGATCGTTGAGTCAGGTCAGGACCTGTTTTCGCAGGTCACGCATGGTGTGAACGAGGTGCAGTTAGGCCAGCTGAAGTGCTGCGGGGCAGAGAATGGCACAAGAATGGCACCACTTCATCATGGTCGCGACAACGTGCTGCCCTGCCGGTCAACTAGCTGCGCTCAACGCCGTGCGAGTCGTGACGCGCCGCGAGTGGCCGGATGGATCCGAGGGGCATAGTCCCTCCTGAAACGGCCGCGAAGCCCATTCCTGAACGGGGCGGGGCCGTCAAGGTTCAGGGTGAGCATGTTCTTTG
>JAOPWI010000313.1 GCA_025965755.1 Frankiales bacterium
GCGCGACGACGAGTACGGCGCCGGCCTGCTGGACGCGGCCGCGGCCGTCGCCGCCGCCCCGGTGGCCACCGCTGCCCCCTCCGCGGCCGCCACCGCGACCGTCGGGCCGTCGGCGTCCGTCGGCCCGGCTCCGGCCAGCGCCGCGCCGCCGTCCGTGCCCAGCCTGACGGTCTCCCCGCCTGTCGCCGAACCGGGAACGTCGGTGCGGGTGTTCGGCACCGCGGAGCCGGGGGCGCGGCTCGAGCTGCTTGCCTACAGCCGTCCCTCCACCACGTACACCGTCGCGCGCCGCGCCGTGACCGGCGACGGGCAGTACGAGTTCCGCGTGACGCCGGGCACCAACACCCGGCTGTACGTCCGCAGCACGACCTCGGGCGGAGCGGCCTCCAGCGCGTCCGCCGTGATCAGCATCCGCAGCCGCGTGTCGCTCACGGCACAGCGCACCGGGCCGAGGACCTACCGGTTCAGCGGCAGCGTGCTGCCGCGCCGGCCGGGCGTGCGGGTGAGCATCTACCGCGGCGCGGCGCTGTCCTCCTCGGCCGTGGGCACGGCGGCGGACGGGACGTACGCGGTGGTGCGCACCTTCACCGGGACCGGCACCTTCCCCTTCACCGCCCGCACCGCCGCCAACGGCAACAACGCCGCGGGCGCGTCCCAGCCGGTGACCGTCGCGGTGCGCTGAGCTCTGCGGGCGGCGTCAGCCGCGCGCGTCGGCCTCCAGGACCTCCGCCGCCGCGGGCCGGCGCCGGCGCGGGGCGGCCAGACCCTCCTCGATCAGGTCCAGCGCCTGCTCGACGGTGCCGGCCCAGCGAAGCGTGTCGGCGGCCGACGGCCGGACGAAGCCGCGGGCGACCAGCAGGTCGACCTGGTCGCGCAGCGGGGCGAACAGCCCGTCGACGTCCAGCGCCACCACCGGCTTGTCGTGCATCCCGAGCGACCGGGCGACCCAGACCTCGAGCAGCTCCTCCAGCGTGCCGATGCCGCCGGGCAGGGTGAGAAAGGCGTCGCTGCGCGCGTCCATCAGGCCCTTGCGGGTCCGCATGTCGTCCACGACCAGGAGCTCGTCAGCATCGCGATCACCCACCTCGATGTCGAGCAGGGCCTGCGGGATCACGCCCACCGTGCGGGCACCGCCGGCCCGGGCCGCCCGGGCGACGGCGCCCATGCAGGACAGGTTGCCCCCGCCCGAGACCAGGTCGTGCCCGCGCGCCGCGAGCGCGGCGCCGACCTCCGCGGCGAGCGCGACGTACGACGGATCGATGGCCTCGCTGGACGCGCAGTAGACGCAGATCGCCGCCACTACGACTCGGGCCCGGCGGCCGGGTCCTGGCTGGCCTGCCGGCCCTCACCGGTGGCCGGCGGCAGCGTCTGGTCCCGCTCGCCGTTCGCCGCCTGGATGACGGAGACCGCGTCGGCGACGTCGTCGGTCACGTGGATCAGGTCCAGGTCCCCCGCGGAGATGTAGGACGAGCCGAGCAGGGAGCCCTTCAGCCAGTCCAGCAGCGGCTGCCAGAACGTCGTCCCCATGAGGACGACCGGGAACTGGTTGACCTTGCGGGTCTGCACCAGCGTCAGCGCCTCGAACAGCTCGTCCATGGTGCCGAACCCGCCGGGCAGGATGACGAAGCCCTGGCTGTACTTGACGAACATCGTCTTGCGGGCGAAGAAGTACCTGAAGTTCAACCCGAGGTCGACCCAGTCGTTGAGCGACTGCTCGAAGGGCAGCTCGATGCCGAGCCCCACCGACAGCCCGCCGGCCTCCGACGCCCCGCGGTTGGCCGCCTCCATCGCGCCCGGCCCGCCGCCGGTGATGACGGCCCAGCCCGCCTCGGCCAGCTTGGCTCCGAGGGCGCGGCCCAGGGCGTACTCGGGGGCGTCCCGCGGCGTGCGCGCGCTGCCGAAGACGCTGATGGCCCGCGGCAGCTCGGCCAGCAGGCCGAAGCCCTCCACGAACTCGGACTGGATGCGCAACACCCGCCAGGGGTCGGTGTGCACCCAGTCCGACGGGCCACGCACGTCCAGCAGCCGCTGGTCGGTCGTGGTGGCCTGCACCTGTCCCCGGCGCAAGGTGACCGGGCCGCGCTGCTTCTCCGGCGTGTGGTCCGACGGGGTGCCGGGCAGGCGCTCGGGGTCGATCGACATCGGCATGGCGCCAACCTATCCGCGAGCCGTCGAGGCACACCCGTGCGTCGCCGGCGTGCCGCGGGCCGGATGCGTCGGCGCGGTCGGCTCGGATAAGCGGGGAACGGTTGCCGTGCTCCACCCGTCCTATCCTGAGGACGGTGTCCGGTGGACGCCGCTCCGCGCGCGGCTCGCCGGCCGCGCTGCCACCCCTTCTGGAGGACCCTGATCGTGCGCTCCCCCGCCTCGCGCTGGACGTTGGTGTCGGCCGGTGCCCTCGCCGCCGTCCTGTCCCTGTCCGCCTGCACCGACGCTCCGGAGGACGCTGCGCCGGCCCCGGCGTCCGCTGTGCCCTCCGCCGTCGTGAAGCCGCTGGCCAGCGATGTCGGCCAGTACTTCGTGACGCCGAGGGAGGGCCTGCCGAAGGCGGACGTCGAGGGCACGATCGCCAAGCTCCGGAGAATGCCGGGCGTGCAGTCGGCCGAGCTGAACAAGGAGGGCGTCGTGGACGTGCAGTTCCTCGGCAGCTCGACGCCGGCGCAGCGCACCGCCGCGGTCCAGCAGATGGCCGCCATCGGCGAGGTCGTCGAAGGGGTCTAGCTCTCCCGTTCGCCCGCGAAGGGCGGATACCCCGTGGGGGAGCCGCCCTTCGGCCGTGCGGGGTCCACGCCGATCGGCCGCCCGCCCGGATCTGTCAAGCCCGGACACGCCTCTGGGGCGGCCCCTTGCGGGACCGCCCCTGAGGGACGTGCGGTGGTGCAGGTGATCTAGCGGACTAGCGCTGCGGCCCGGCGTAGATGCTGGTCGGGCGGGCCCGACCCTCGTTGCTGACACCCGCGGCGTTGGTCAGGGTCTGACCGGTGCGGGTGAGGAACCCGAAGGTGCCGCTGCCGGTGAAGACCCGGCGGATGCGGTAGGTGCCGGTGTTGTCCGTGTTGATCTGCGAGGTGATGATCTCGCGACCGTCGTCCAGCACGCGGTACAGGGTGATGAGCTGACCCGCACGGCGGGGCAGGATCCGACCCTGGAAGGTGTAGTCGCGGCTGCCGTTGCGGACAACGGTGAGCGACAGAGCGGTGCGGACGTTGATGACGGCCGACGGGCTCTCGTTACCGGTCTGACCGGTCACGGCGGCGAACAGGCGGGTGTTGGTGCCCGGGGTGACCCGGAAGACCAGCGTGCCGTTCTCCAGGATGGTGCCGCGACGGACCACGGAGTACGTGGTGTTCGGGCGGCTGTAGGCCTGCAGCTCGATGGTCGTGCCCGGGGTGCCGGTGACGGTCACGACCGAGGCGATGCCCGGGGTGATCGTCGCGGGGCTGACCGAGATGCCGAGGCGCGAGGCGATCGGCGACGGGCTCACCGTGTTGGTGGCCGACGGGCTCGGCGACGGGCTGGTCGTCGTCGCGGACGGCGACGGCGACGGCGCGGCGACGAAGTTGCTCACCTCGGCGTCGGAGCAGTTGCCAGCGGCAGAGGTGCTGGTGGCCGGAGCGCCACCCGTGCCGGCAGCCGCCGCGCACTGGGTGTCCTGACCGTTGTTGCCCGGGTTACCGGCAACGGCGGACTGGTCCTGGTCGATGCTGGCCACAACGACGGCCTGGCCGACCTGACCCTGAGCGGAACGCAGGGTGGTGGTGATCTGACCGAGGTTGTTGGTGCGACCGAAGGCGCTGGTCAGCGTGCCGGAACCCTGGTTGTAGAAGTAGACCTCAACGTCGGAGACAGCGCGGCCCGTCGCGTCGGAGACGCGAGCGGTGAAGACGCGGTCGGTGCCGGAGACGGTCTCGGTCGGGCCCTCGGGGGTCAGGTCGATGTTGCGAGCCTGCGCCACGTTGGTGTTCGGGGCCTGAGCGGTGGTGCGGGTGACCGTCAGCTGCGGCTCACCAGCGTCGGGGCCCGCGGTGGCGCCCGTCGTCTGGTTGACGAAGATGGTGATCGTGTCGGTGCCCGGGTTGGCCACCGGCACCACGCAGCGGGAGACGCCGGCGTTGTTGCTGGCGGAGCAGGTGCCGCTCGGCGCCGCGGTGTTGCCGGTCGTGCCGGCGGAGTTGGCGCCACCGGTGTTCACGCGGAACGACGGGACGGCGTTGGCGACAGCGTCGCCGGCCTGGTTGCGCAGGATGACGTCGACCATCTGGTTGCCACCGGCGACGACGGGGTTGGCGTCGTCACCCGTGAGCGGCTGCTCGGTGATGTTGCGCACCGCGTCGTTCGCCGCGTTCTGCGCCGCGCCGCCAGCCGTGAAGGTGGCCGTCGCGGTGTCGTTGGGCTCACCGGCGTCGAAGCGGCCGTTGTTGGCGTTGGCGGGCACGCCGGCACCGTTGTCGAGGAAGCCGCGGATCGCGACGTTCTCGGCCTGGGTGTCGAACACGCCGAAGGTCACCTGGCGCTGACCCGGGGCAACAACGAACTGCTGCTGGGTCTCGTTCAGGCCCTGGCCCGTGCCGGAGATGTTGTTCCCGGTCTGCGACGTCGCCACGCCGGAAGCGTTGACGGTGCAGAACGAGGTGGAGTTGCCCACGAAGCCACTCGCCGTGTTGGTGGCGGAGGCGTTCGGGTCGGTCAGGATGACGTTCACGGTCGTCGTGTCGGTCGGGGCGTTGCCCGCCAGGTCCGCCACGTCGAGGGTGAAGGTCACGCAGGTGTTGGCCGCCCCGGACTTGGCCTCCGGGGTGATCGTCACCTGAGCGGCGCTCGCGGCCTGCGCCGGGGTGGCGAGGAGCAGCGGGAGGCCCGCGCCCATCGTCACCACGGCGACACCAGCGACGCCGAGGCGCTTGAGCGCCGTAGACGTTCGAGTCATGCAAGTTCCTCTCTAGAACCTGCCGGAGGCGGATGGCCTCCGGTGAGGGCCGGGCTTCGTGCCCGTCCCTTTCGTGCAGTCGCCCTTGCGGGGGCACCTGATCAGCGTGTCCCCGACTCTGGCGAGCCGTGGGCCGTGCCGAACGTCGGACCGCTGGAAGCGGTCCCACACCTCATCAGACGATGAACCGGCTCCGTGGTCGTCACATGTACGCAAAGTTTCCTGAACGAGATGTCGCCGAGCGGGAAAACGGATCACAACTGTGAGAGGTATATCGCAACCTACCGGACGCGTCACTCGTGTGGCCTGCGGGGCCCCTGGGACGGCGCACCGCCCACGTCGCGCCGGTCAGCGAGGCTGCGCGGCGGGGCTCACCGGCGGCTCGCTGCGGCTGTAGCGCTGCGGCAGCGACGAGGACGGCGTGGCCGTCGGACTCGCGGCCTGGTCCGGTGTCGGGCTCGGCCCGGGCGTCCCGGGCGACGCGGACGGGGACGGGCTCGGGGCGCGGGAGGGGATCACCGACGTGACGAGCGGCGCGGCGGACGGGGACACCGACGGGGCGGCGCTCGGCGCCACGGAGCCGTCCGGAGTCGGCCGCGGGCTTGCGGTCGGCGACGTGACCGCGGTGACCGTGGCGCCCGGCATCGGCAGCACGATCGGCACCCCGCCCGGCGAAACCGGGTCCGCGCCGGTGCCGCCCGGCGTGGGCGGCAGGCTGACCGGGCCCGGGTGGTCGCGCTGCTCACCGAAGACCCCGGGGAGTCGCCCCCCGGTCTCGGGCACGGACGGCGGCTGGTCGTCCGCAGCAGCCGGCCCCTTCCCTGTGGCGGCGCTGTCGGCCGGCTCCTCGGCGCCCCACAGGCCGCTCAGGGTGTCGACCGGCACGTTGCTCGACGCGCCCAGCGCGAGACCGAGGAGCAGTACGGCGAGCACGCCCAGCCGGCCTCCCCCGTGCGCGGCGGTGCGGGCCAGCAGCTCCAGGGTCGAGACGTCGTCGAGGTCGACGCCGGGAGCGAGGTGGGTCTCGGCGAGCCGGCGCCGCAGGGCGCGGCGGGCGCGGTGCAGCAGGTGCTTGACGCTGGTCTCCGGGACCCCGAGCTCCGCGGCGACGACCGGAAGGGACTTCTCCTCGATCTCCCGCTTGACCAGCGCGTCGCGGTGCAACGGGGACAGCAGGGCGAGCGCCTCTCGCACGATCGCGGCGTCCTCCGCCTGCACGACCGGGTCGTCCGGCTCGTCCTCGAGAAGGGCCTCAGGCGAGACCGAGTCGAGGTCGACCAGCCGGGGGCGGCGCTGGTCGGCGCGGTACCGGTCGATGCACAGGTTCGTGATGGTCCGCCGGCAGTAGGCGAGGGCCTGCAGCTCGGTCGACAGCTCGGGCAGGGCGAGGAACAGCCGCAGAAAGGCCTCCTGCACGACCTCGTCGATGTCGCGCTGGTCGCGCAGGAAGCGCCGCGCGTGCAGCGCGAAGGAGGACCGGTGCCGGATGTAGAGGCCGGCGAAGTCGTGCGGGTCGGCGCCGAGCGCCCGGTTGGGATCCGGCGTCGTCGTCGGCGGCAGCTCGCCGCTCATGGCGTCGTCGACCGCCTCCGCGAACACCGGGTCGAGGGCGACCGAGGGCAGGAGGATGAGCTCCTCGTGCCCTGGCTCCATGACGACCTCTTCTCAACGGGCATGCACCTGCTCGCCCGAGCGTAGATGGTGAGCACAACGTTCGGGCCCACCTTCGGGCCACAGGGAGCAACACTCACCCTCTACCAGAGGATCGCACCATGCCCGTTGAGGCTGAGTTGACTAGCCTTTCTCCTGTGACTGAGGCGAACCTGCTCCCCGACCGGCTGCTCGTCGCCGCAGCAATCCTGCTCACCAGCCTGCTCTTCGTCCCAGATGCGCTGGACCCGGTCAACGTCATCAAACTCACCGCGCTCCTGCTCTGCGCGCTGGGCGTCCTCGCCCTGGCCGTCATCCGCGTGACCCGCCGGCGCGTCCTGGTGCTGCCGTGGGGCTGGCCGGCGGCGGTCGGGGGTGCGCTCCTGCTCGGGGTCATCGTCGCTGCGCTGGTCGCGCCGCACACGCCGACGGCCCTCTACGGCACGTACGGGCGCAACAGCGGCCTGCTGGCCTACGGCTCGGCGATCGTCCTGTTCCTGTTGATCCCAAGAATCTTCGACGCACCGTCGACCAAGATCATCGCCTTCGCGCTCATTCTCGCCGGCCTGGTGACGGCCTCCTACGGGCTGCTGCAGTACGCCGGGGTGGATGCCGTCCGGTGGAACAACCCCTTCAACCCCATCATCGCCGCCCTCGGAAACCCGAACTTCGCCGCCGCGTACCTGGGCATCTGCGTGCCGGCAGCGGCCTGGGGGGCTCTGTGGACCGGATGGTCCGGGGTGTGGCGGGTCCTGTCCGCCCTGACCGTCGGCCTCTGCCTGGTCGCCGCAGCGCTCAACGAGTCGATTCAGGGGCCGATGGCGGCCTGCGGGGGGCTGGGAGTCCTGCTGGTCGCATGGCTGATGAACCGCGACGGCTCGCTGCGGCGCGCAGGTCTGGCCGTCGTCGGCGTGCTCGGCACCCTCGGACTCGGTGCGCTCATAGCCGGGCTCACGGGCGCTGGCCCGGCGGCGGGCATCTTCTCCGGACCGAGCTTCGACGCCCGCCGGTGGTACTGGGAGGGCGCCGCGACGATGTTTCGGAGCGAGCCGCTCTGGGGCGTAGGCCTGGACAGCTACGGCATTCGCTGGCGGGTGGATCGGCCGCTCGAGTCGGTGCGCAGGTTCGGCGGCGACCACTTCTCGGACTCCGCCCACAGCGTGCCGCTTCAGATGTTCGCCCAGGGAGGTCTGCTCCTGGGGCTGGCCTACCTCGCCCTGCTGGTGCTGGTGGTCTGGGCCCTGATCCGCGGCCTGCTGCGCCTGCGGGGCCAGGAACGGCTGCTCCTCGGCGGCTTGGGTGGCAGCTGGGTGGCCTACCAGGTGCAGTCGACGGTCTCCATCGACCAGGTCCCCCTGCTGATCGTCAACTTCGTCCTCTCGGGCGCCCTCTTGGCCGCTTCGTCCTTGGCGCGAACGCGGGAGGTCCGACTGCCCGGCGCCATCCCGGTGCCGCCGGCCGACGTCCCGGGCCGGCGCAGGCGCACCGCGGCGCCTCCCCTGGTCCGGGTGCCGCAGCCCCTGGACCAGGCAGTGACCGTCGGGGTCGTGCTGCTCGCACTCGTCGGGGCCTACTTCGCGGTCTCGCCGATCCGCGCCAGCCGGGCGGCCTTTTCGGGCACCGAAGCCCTGGCCAGAGGCGACGGCAACGCGGCGTTGGCATCCTACGAAAAGGCCCTGGAGCTGGCACCGTACGTCGGGACCTACTGGCTCCGGAAGGGTGAGCTGTTCAACTCAGCCGGGCGCGGGCCGGAGGCTCTGGCCGCGTTCGAGGACGCTCAGGCGCACGACCCGTTCGACGTCGCCGCCGCACGCAACACAGGACGCCTGGCAGACGCTCTGGGCCAGAACGACAAGGCCCGCAGAGCCTTCGAGGCAGCCGTGGCCCTCGATCCCGATAACTCGGCGACGATCCTTGACCTCGCGACGTTCCTGCTGCGACACGGCGGTGCCGACCGAGCGAGGGAGCTCCTCGAGCAGGCGACGCGGCGGCTGCCTGACGACGCCGGGCTCTGGGCCTCACTCGGGGACGCGCGAGCCGTCACGGGAGATGGCGGCGCGGCGCGGCACGCCTACGACCGCGCTCTTGCGATCCAGCCCGGACAACCCACCGCAACACAGGGCCTCGCCAAGCTCGGGGCCGGTTAGAGGGGCTGACCAGCTCATGCCTCTGCGGCCGTCGGGGCGGCTCGGGATGCACGGCAGCCCATCCCGCGCTTCTCGGATTGCCGACGCAGCTGCCGCGGTACCTGCCAGGCCCCGCTACGTACGATGTGTCGTGACCACGACCGCGCCCGTCGCTGACCAGCTGCGGCTCGTCAATGCGCCGGCCACCCTGTGGCGGGGCACGGGCCAGGACCTGCGGGACGTCGTGGCCAGTCGCGAGCTTCTTCGGGCCTTCACTTCCCGGGAGCTGCGTACGCGCTACAAGGGTGCGTCACTCGGCTGGGCCTGGGCCCTCGTCCGGCCCCTCGTGATGCTGCTGGTCTACGGCCTGGCCGTCGGCGTCTTCCTCGGCGCGGGCCGAACGACCCCGCAGTTCATGATCTTCGTCTACTCAGGCCTGCTGGCCTGGACACTGTTCTCCACCATCGTGATGGGCAGCATCAACAGCCTGGTCGCCAACGGCTCCTTGGTCTCGCGGGCCAGCTTCCCCCGGCTGCTGCTGCCCCTGTCCGTCGTGCTCGCCGCGCTCGTCGACTTTGCGCTCCAGGCATCCGTGCTCACCGTCGGCTACCTCATCTACACGGACTGGCCCAGCCCGTCCGCGCTGGTGTGGTTGGTGCCGTCCTTGCTGGTGCTCGTGCTGGTCGCCATGGGCGTCGGACTCGCCTTGGCCGCGGTGAACGTCTACGTCCGCGACGTCGGCTTTCTCGTCGACGTCGTGCTGCAAGTGGGCTTCTGGCTGACGCCGATCCTGTACTCCTACAGCCAGGTGCTCGGCGGGGCGGAGCAGCTGAAGCTGTCGGCGGAGACCGTCAGCCGCATCTACATGCTCAACCCCATGGCCAACGTCGTCATCGGCTTCCAGCGCGCACTGTGGCCCGCAGGCGACACGCCGTCCGCGGCGGCCGCGGCGTTCCCGGGCCGCCTTGACGTGCGCCTCGCCGTGCTCACGGTGGTGGCTCTGATCATCGCCTGGCTGGGCATGCGCATCTTCGTGCGGCTGTCTGCCAACTTCGGCCAGGAGCTCTAGCCGTGCCGGTCGCCATACGGTTCGAGGACGTCTCCAAAAGCTTTCGGCTGTCGCAGACGAAGAACCTCAAGGAGATGCTGCTCGGGGTCGCCGGTCACCGGGTGCGGAGCGTCAACGTCCAGGCGGTTCAGCACCTGTCTCTCGAGGTGCAGCAGGGCGAGTCGGTGGCGCTGCTCGGTCACAATGGCTCGGGCAAGTCCACGACGCTCAAGATGCTGGCCGGCACGGTGGCTCCCAGCACAGGCCGGATCTGGGCGCGCGGCCGGATCGCCCCCCTCCTGGAGCTGGGGGCGGGCTTTCACCCCGACCTCACCGGGCGGGAGAACGTCTTCCTCAACTCCGCCATCCTGGGCATCTCCCGCCAGGAGGTAGCGCGGCGCCTGGACGGCATCGTGGACTTCGCCGAGGTCGAGAGCTTCCTCGACACACCGGTGAAGTTCTACAGCTCGGGCATGGCGGTCCGGCTCGGCTTCGCGATCGCCGTCAACGTGGAGCCCGACATCCTGCTGGTGGACGAGGTGCTCGCGGTCGGCGACGAGCACTTTCAGGGCAAGTGCCTGAAGCGCATGGACCAGCTCAAGAGCGAGGGACGGACGACCGTCCTGGTGACCCACTCGCTCGATCAGGCCGCGTCCTTTTGCAGCCGGGCCGTCGTGCTCGACCACGGTCAACGGACCTACGACGGGCCGCTCGAGGATGCAGCGGACGCCTACCACGCCTCGTCGCGCAGTCAGACCGTGGAACCGTCCCCCTGACAGCTCAGCGCTTGCGGGCGAGCCACGGCGCGTCAGCCGGACGCAGTGCCCGGCCGGACGACAGCGCGACGTGGGCCGCCAGCAGCGCAGCCGCCGTGATGCCGTTCTCCAGCTCGCCGTCGAGAACCAGCTCGATCGCCTGCGCCAGCGGCATGCACACGACCTGCATGTCGGCCTCCTCGTGCAGAGGATCCGGGCGGTCCGCAGCCGGCACCGCCGTGAGGTCCCGGGCCAGCAGCAGCCGGATGGTCTCGTCCGACATGCCTGGGGTGGTCAGCACGTCGGCGAGGGTCTCCCAGCGGCCGGCGCGCAGGCCGGCCTCCTCGAGCAGCTCCCGCTCCCCCGCCTCCTGGGCGCTCTCCGTCGTGCTGTCAAGCAGGCCCGCAGGCACCTCGAGCAGGTGACGCGCCACCGGGTGGCGGTACTGGCGGACCAGCACGACCGTGCCGTCCGCGTGCAGCGGCACGATCGCCACCGCGCCGGGCAGCTCCGTGACGTCGCGCTGCGACGAGGCGCCACCGGGCATGGCGACCTCGTCCGACCGCAGCGTCAGCACGCGTCCCTGGAAGACCCGCCGGCTGCTCAGGACGCGGAAATCGTGGCCGGTCAGACGACGCTCGCCATCGCGCGTGCCGGGTTGTCGACGAACTCGCGGACGCTGGAGATCACGTAGTCGAGCATCTCGTCCGTCAGCCCCGGGTAGACGCCCAGCCAGAACGTCTGCTCGGTGACAATGTCGGCGTTCTTCAGGTCGCCGACCACCCGGTGCTCGATATTCTTGTACGCCGGCTGGCGAAGCAGGTTGCCGCCGAAAAGCTGGCGGGTGCCGATCTTGCGCGCGTCCAGGAACTGCACCAGCTCGTGGCGCTTGACCGTCGAGCCAGGCTGGATGGTGACGCAGAAGCCGAACCAGCTCGGCTCGCTGTGCTCCGTGGCCCTGGGCATGATCAGGCAGTCGAGATCGGCCAGGCCATCGTGCAGCGTCTGCCAGTTGCGGTTGCGGTCCTTGACGAAGCCGTCGAGCTTGCCCATCTGGGCCGCGCCGACCGCAGCCTGCATGTCCGTCGCCTTGAGGTTGTAACCGATGTGGCTGTAGGTGTACTTGTGGTCGTAACCGTAGGGCAGCGTGCCGAGCTCCCAGTCAAAGCGCTTGCCGCACGTGTTGTCCTTGCCCGGCTCGCACCAACAGTCGCGGCCCCAGTCGCGGAACGACTCGATCAGCGGCTTGAGCGCGGTGCGTCGCGTCATGACGGCGCCACCCTCGCCCATGGTGATGTGGTGAGCCGGGTAGAAGCTGACCGTGGAGACGTCGCCGAAGCTCCCGGTCATCTTGCCGCGGTAGCGGGCACCGAGGGCGTCGCAGTTGTCCTCGAGGACCCACAGGTTGTGCTTCTTGGCCAGCGCCATGACCGCGTCGAGGTCGAACGGGTTGCCGAGGGTGTGGGCCATCGAGATCGCCCGCGTCTTCGGGCTGATCGCGTCCTCGAGCCGCTCGACCTTGAGGTCGTAGGTACCGATCTCGATGTCGAGGAAGACCGGCACCAGGCGGTTCTGGACCATCGGGTTGACCGTCGTCGGGAAGCCGGCACCGACGGTGATGACCTCGTCCCCCGGCTTCAGCGCCCGGTCGCCGAGCTTCGGCGACGTCAGGGCGGACAGCGCCAGCAGGTTGGCCGAGGAGCCGGAGTTGCACAGGAACGCGTGCCGCACGCCCATGTAGTCGCGCAGCTGGCGCTCGAACGCCGTCGCGTAGCGGCCGGTGGTCAGCCAGAAGTCCAGGCCGGAGTCGACCAGAGACGAGACCTCGTCGCCGTCGAAGACCTTGCCCGAGACCGGGACCGGCGTCTCGCCGGGCACGAAGTCCCGCGGCGCGAACGCCTCGGCGGTGTACTCCCGGACGAGCTCCAGGATCTGGGCGCGCAGCTCGCTGGCGCGGGTCATGAGCATCCTTCGACGGGTCGTTGCGGAGGTGCGGAGGTCCCCGCCTCGCGGTGGTCCTGCTCCGTGTCGGACGTCCAGTGTCGCAGATCCGTCAGGAAGGGCTCGTCGCCGACATCCAGGACGAGGTCTCCTCGACCAGCGCACGCAGCGGGCGAGGGACCAGCCCGGACCGCTCGGCCAGCGAGGCCCACGCCGCGGGGTCACCGACGTAGCGGTCCTCCGCGGCAGCCGGGTCGAGCTGTCGCTGCACCGCCGAGGAGGGCAGCCCGTGCACGTCGGCCACCACCCGCGCCAGCTCCTCGACCTCGACGACGTCGCCCCCACTGTCGAAGACCACCTGCTCCCGGCGCAGCACCGACCACAGGGCCAGCGCCACGACGTCGTCGACGGCGGCGTAGGACCGGACCACCGGTCCGGTGGCCCGCACCTCGAGCGGACCGCCGCGCTGCGCCATGCCGACGAGGCTGCCCAGCGCGTAGAGCTCGGGCTTGGTGATGCCGGCGCCGCCGACGCTGAACACCCGGGCCACCGCCGTCGTCCCACCGGCGGCCTGCACGGCCGCCGTCAGCGCCAGCTCGTCGAGGTGCTTCAGGGCGCCGTACGGGTTGCCGTGCAGGTCGGTCGTGAGCCGGCGCCCCGGCCCGTACGCCGCTCCGGACGAGGTGAGCACCAGGCCGGCGGGACGGGTCCGCTCGACGGCCTCCAGGACGAGCATGGAGAGGGCCAGGTTCGCCGCCGCGTAGGCCTCGACGCCCAGGTCGGCGACGCGGTCGCGGGTGAGGAACGCGAAGTGCAGCAGGTGGCTGGCCGGGGGCGCCTGGTCGGGCAGCTCGGCGAGCGGCCGAACGTCGACCACCCGGCCGAGCCGGGTGGTCAGCGTCCGCGGCGCGCTTGCGTAGGCGGTGACGCGGTCGCCCGCGTCCGCGCCCAGCAGGCCGTCCAGCAGGTCGAGCGCCGTGCGGCCGAACCAGCCGGTGGCGCCGGTGACGGCGAAACGCTCCGAGCCGCTCAGTAGCGGCCGGAGAATCTCCGCAGGGGTCATGCGCCGCCGCTCAAGACCTTCCAGCGACTCTCGAGCATCTCGATGCGCTTCTCGTCCTCGCGGAAGATGGCACCGTAGTAGTCACGCTTGTTGATCAGCCAGAGCAGCTCGAAGTGGACCGCGTTGAGCAGGCCCTGCTTCACGTCTTCCTGGTCGAGCGCCTCGGCCAGGAAGACGACCTTGCGCGTCTCGAAGCGCGTGAGGTGCTCGGCACGCACCTGGCGCAGGACGTCGATCGAGTCCATCGAGACGCCGCCGCCGACGACCAGGTCGAGGTCGTGCGCCTTGCAGACCGCGGCGGTCTTCAGGACATAGTCGGTGATGGTCTCGTCGTTGATGTTGTCACGGGTGCGGCCGAGTGAGCCCGAGAAGTCGACCCGGCCGAACACCATGCCGTCGACGCCCGGCTTGGCGCTAGCGACATCGGCCATCTCCTCGAGATGCTCAAAGCCGGTGATCGTCTCGATGTTGAACAGGAAATCGGTGTCCTGCGCCTCGTCCTCGTTGAAGACGATGTCCTTGGCCGCGACGTACTTGGTCAGCGCGTAGGGCGTCTCGATCATCGGCGCCACGACATAGCGCACGCCGACCTGCTTGGACTCGAGCAAGTCGCGGATCGCCTCGCAGCCACCGATCTTGACGGTCAACGGCAGGCCGGCCCGGTGGGCGATCTCCACGAGGCGCAGCAGCTCGTCCATGCGAGTGCCCTCAGCCTCGAACTCGGCCTTCACCGCGCCATAGCCGTACTGCTCTTGGCCTCGGCGCAGAATATCGGTCATCTGGCGCTCGATCGTATTCACGTCGTCGTCTTCCGATCTGAGGGAGCCGCAGCGGCGGCTCGGACACGGGTCGCGGGAATGGCGTACCCGGACGGCCCGGGTGTCTTGCTGCAGAGCCTACGTGTCACGCGCGCTCCGGCCGAGCATCCCAAGTGCGTTCACAGCGAGCGGTCCGGTTCCGTGGGCGTAGGTAAAGGAGGCGACGCGGTCCCACCCGGCCTGGGACAGGGCCGCCGCCAGCGATGCCTCGGAAAAGAAGTTGAGGTGCTCGTGCAGCTTGGGGAACGTCCCCGGCATCCACCGGTCACGCAGCAGCACCCGCAGCGGTGTGGACACCGTGTCGGCCGCCACGGTTCTGCGGACGGACCCGCTGACGTGGGCCACCCAGCGCTCGTGTCCGCGGCGGGCCCAGCGTGGCGGCATCTTCGGGCGGTCCAGCGGCACCTCGACGTAGACGTAGCCGCCCGCGCCGACGAAGCCCTGCAGCTCCTCGAGCATCGCGATCGGCGAGGATGCATGCTCCAGCACGTGCGCGAGCACGACCAGGTCGACCGGCTCGGCAAGCTCGTCCATGCTCGCCAGCCGGGTCACGCCCTCGACCGGCTGGACCTCGGAGATCTCGTAGACATAGCCTTGCGCGCCCTCTACCTCAGGGAGAAACTGACCGGCATCGCCGCCGTAGTCGAGGACCGACCGCAGCCGCCCCTGCCCCAGGGCGTCCACGAGGAATCGCCCGACGACCTGGCGCCGATGGGCGATGGTCTGGTCGTCGCCCCCGATGCCCTCGTTGATCTTCCAGGTATAGAAGGGCTCCACCTTGTGGCGCGCCTTGTAGTAGCTGCGGCTGCGGTAGGCGGCGTACAGCCGGGTGATCTCGTCGTCCTCGAGGCGCAGGTCAAAGAAGGCCAGGTCGCATGTCGCGCAGCGACATAGGTCCGTCCGTTCGGCCACGCCGCCCTTGACCGGCTGCCCCAGCACGTACGAGGTGAGGAAGGGCGCAACAACGGCGGCCGTGCGCTCAAGGTCACGGCTGCGACAGGAGACGCACGCGTCGACGCGGTACATGAGGTCCTCCAGGGACGTGTCGCGGGGGAAAAGGGAGCAGGTCGGTCAGGCCGCCCAGGCGCGGACGACCCCGGCGAGGTCGGCGTGGGCGGCCTCGGGGTGGGCGACCAGCACGCCGGGGACCCCGGCGGCACGGGCCATGCCCAGGTCCGCCGCCGGGCTGTCGCCGACCACGAACCAGTCGTCCAGCGTGGTCCCCGAGGTCTGCGCGGCGAGCACCAGCATGTCGGCGCCGGGCTTGCCCACCACGTGGTCGGCAGGGCGCTGCGCGGCGGTCTCGACGGCCGCGAGCAGCGGACCACAGCCCGGCAGCACGTCGGTCGGAGACACCGGGTAGTCGGCGTCCCGGTTGCAGCCGACGAGGGGCAGCCCGCGGCGCAGCGCCGTGAGCGCCGAGGCCAGGGCGGCGTAGGAGAACGTCGGGTCGAGCCCGACGAGCACCGCCTCCGCCCGCTGGGGGTCGTCGGTCGGGTGCAGCCGGGCAGTGACGAGCTCCGCGCTCAGGCCCGCCGTCCCGATCCGCAGAACCTGGCCGCCGTCCCCGAGCAGGTCGTGCACCCGGCGAGCCGCCAGGTAGCCCGACGTCAGGACGTCCTCGGCGGCGCAGGCGATGCCCAGACCGGTCAGCTTGGCGGCCACCTGGTCGCGCGTGCTGCCGGAGTTGTTGGTCGTGAAGACGACGCGCACCCCACGGAGGCGCAGCAGCCCGACCGCGTCGGCCGCACCGGGCACGGCTGCCGCGCCGCGGTAGACCACACCGTCGAGGTCGAGGGCGACGCAGGACCGCCCGCCCAGGTCGGCCGCACCGCTGCCGAGCGTCACTGCTCGATCAGCGGGATCAGCATGTTCTCCCGCAGCTCCTCCCGCGACAGGAACGGCGCGAGGTCCTCCAGGGGGGCCGACACCATGCGGCCGTCCTCGAGGACGCGCGACGACACCTTCGGTGCGAACTGCTGCCCCAGGTCGAGGACGACCTCGCAGACCTGCGGCCCGGCCGCACCCAGCACCTGCGGCAGGACCTCGTCGAGCTGGCTGTGGTCCTCGATGCGCCAGAACGGCAGCTCGAACGCGGCCGCGAGCGCACTGAACTTCGGGAACCACAGACCGGACTCGTTGCCGCAACCCACCTCGCGCCCGGGGAAGTAGTTGTTCTGCGTCTGCCGGATCGAGTGGTAGCCGGCGTTGTTCAGGATGAAGAGCTTGATGTCGAGGTTCGCCCCGCGCATGGTGGCGAGCTCCTGGACGTTCATCATCAGACTGCCGTCGCCGGCCAGGCAGACGACCGAGGACGCCCCGCGCAGCGCCGTGGCCGCGCCGATGGCGGCCGGCAGGTCATAGCCCATCGAGGCGCAGCCGGAATTGGTCCAGAGCCGCTGCCCGCGCTTGACGACGGCGGCCTGGAACGTCACGACGCACGCGGTGCCGTCGCCGGTCACCGTGACCTGGCCCTCGGGCAGGGCCCGGGTCAGCCGGTCGACGAAGACGTAGGGGTTCACGTCCGCCGTCGCCTCGTGCTCCGGCAGGACAGCCGGGTAGCGGCGCCGGCGCTCCTGGCACCACGCGACCCACGACGCGCGCTTCGCGGGGTCCACCTGCGGAGCCGCCGCGAGCAGGGCCGGCAGCACGTCGCGCAGGTCGGCGTGGAGGGGCTGGTCGACGTGCAGGGTGGGCTTGTCCATCTCGGCCCGGTCGACGTCGACCATGACGACGCGGGCCCCCCGCGCGAAGGTCCCCCAGGCGTAGCCCACCTGCCGGATGTTGAGCCGGGACCCCAGCACCACCAGCAGGTCTGCGTTCTGCACGGCGAAGTTGCCCGGCCGGTCGCCGACGGTCCCGGGACGACCGGCGTAGAGCGGGTGGTCGTCCCAGACCAGGTCATGGGCGTTCCACGCCGTCACGACCGGCACCTGGAGGCGCTCCACCAGGGCGATCAGCTCGTCCGCGCAGCCCGCAGCGCGGATGCCGCCGCCGACGAGGACGACCGGGCGCTCCGCGCCGTCGACCGCGGCCAGGAGTGCCGCCACCTCCGCCTCGAGCTCCGGCCCGCGCAGCAGGTCGGCGGTCTCCTCGAGACTGCCTTCCCAGCCGACCAGCTCGTCCGGGTCGACCCGGGACGACTGCACGTCGATCGGAATGTCGAGCCACACCGGCCCCGGGCGACCGGTCAGCGCTGCGGCGAACGCCCGGTCGAGGTGCTCGCGGATCCGCGAGGGGTCGTCGACCACAGCGGCGTACTTGGTCATCGGTCGAACCACGGAGACGATGTCGACCTCCTGATCGCCCAGCTGACGCAACGGCAGGCCGGTGCTCGCCACCATCGTCTCGCGCTTGACCTGTCCCGAGACGACCAGCAGTGGCACCGAGTCGGTCCAGGCGCCGAAGAGCCCCGTGATGGTGTTGGTTCCGCCAGGGCCGGTCGTGACGTTGACCATGCAGAGCCGGTTGGTGAGACGCGTGTAGCTCTCCGCGGCGATGGTGCAAGCCTGCTCGTGGTGACACGGCTGCACGCGGAGGCCGGGGTGGTTGCCGAGGGCGTCGTTCAGATGCATCGCCCCGCCCCCGGTGACCATGAAGACGTCGGAGACGCCGTGCGTGGCGACGTATTCAGCGACGTAGTCAGCGACGCGCACGCCGCTCACCGGACGTCCGGCTGGCGCGACGCGACAGGGCCTTGCTGGACGGCTGGCACGGGGAAAGCTCCTCGAGGGGTCCGGGGGGAGGGTTCGTGGTTGTCGTCCGGCTGGTGCCACGAGGGCTGGCCGGCGTCGACAGGGAGGGCGGGCTTGCGGCGGAAGGAAAAGCGCGAGTGGCCGACGTACGTCAGCAGCGGGGTCCCCACGAACACCGCGGCCTGAACGAGGACGGCCGGCTGGTGCAGTACCTCGACACCGACGGCCAGCACGACAACGTTGAGGCCGAGACCGGCCAGGTAGACCGACCAGAAGCGGAGCAGGTCCCGCAGCACGTGGCCGGTGACGCGGAAGACGTACCAGCGGTACAGGGCGAAGGCCACCAGCACCCCGACGACGTGCGTGATGAGCAGGACGCCAACGTAGGTGAGCTGCTCGCCGAGCAGCAGCTGCAGCGAGGTGAAGACGGTAAGGCCGAGGGCCGTGTTCACCGCGCCAACGAGGAGGTAGCGCACCCCGCGCTTCGGGCCGCCCTCCGGCGCGTCGATGACCGGACCGCCCGTATTGGCGCGGGGCAGTCTCACCGCGACCCTCGCACGGGGGCGCGGTCCGCTGTCAGTGCGTGCACGCCGGGCATGGTGACATCCGACGGCGGGCATGCCGTAGCGGGCCTCACGAGCAACCCGCCGCTGCGCCGACCGGCCTCCACAGCGACATCGGCCCCGCTCCGGTGACCGGAGCCTCTGCAGCCGGCCCCTGCGTCGGACGCTGCAGGACCGTTGCGAAGCCGGCGGCCGCCAACGCTTGCTCGACCTCGCCACGCAGCGGCTCGGTGAACACAGCCTCCACCTGGCCGCTCCGCAGCGCCGCCACGACGTCCTCCAGCTGCTCCATGGTCACGACGGAGCCCGGGTGGTTGTAGGGGAAATGGTCCCGCACGCGCTCGCGGTCAGCGATCCGGTGGCCGGTTGGGTAGATCATCATGACGTCGTCGCCCGGCGCGGTGCAGTCGGCGACGAACCGGTGCATGTCCGTCGCGGCGAAGGACGGCACGGCGGTGCGCGAGGCGATTCGCCCCGGCTGCTGCCCCAGGAAGTCGTCCGCCAGCGCGCTGGTCGCGGCCAGCGCGACGAGTCCCGCGAGCGCGGCCAGCGGGACGGCCAGCAGTCGGCGCACCGCGACGGGTCCGGCCAGCACGGGAGCCAGCCAGCTCAGGACCTCGCTGGCCAGAACGACCATGCACAACGTCCATGCGCAGAAAATCGCGATGAGCACCGAGGGGTGAGTGCGGCCGACGTAGTAGGTCCCCGCACCAAGGGCGAAGACCGCCGTGTAGGCCAGCAGCCCGAGCCGGGAGCCGTCGCGGCCGGCCGTCGTCCCGGTCAGGCAGCGGCACAGCGCGTGCGCGAGCCCCAGCGCGCACGAGAGGTACATCACCAGGTGCAGGCCGAAGGGACCGGGCATAGGGAGCATGAAGAAGCCGCTGGCCGCGAACTGGCGCGAGAAGTACAGCAGCTGGCCAACGTCCGGCAGGTGTCCGGACCGGGCGGCTACCACCGCGCAGTAGAGCGCCACAGCCAGGCACATGCCCAGCAGCACCCGGACCTCGGCCGCAGCGACGGCTGACCACCGCTCGGCGACCCCGCGGGCGCTCTGGGCGACGAAGACGGCCACGACGACGGCCCCGACCGCGGGGAGGCCGAACTCAACGTTGTTCAGCAAGCCGCCGCCGGCCAGGACACCGAGCAGGACGCCCCAGCCCCACTGGTGGCTGCGCACCGCCAGCAGAGCCACCGCGCCGGTCAGCAAGAGCGTGAATAAGTAACGGAGCGGCATCTCGGCGTAGTAGGTCGCAACCGTATGCACCTCGCTGCCCACCCGCGCCGACGGGTAGAACGTCATGGCGAGGAAGATGCCGTAGAGCACCAGGCTCGTGACCGGGCCACGTGTGACGTGCCGAACCGCGACGTAGGCGCTCAGCAGCGCCATGCCCGTGAGCGCCGCCATGACGGTCGTGAAGGACCCCACCGAGAAGCCGGTGAGCCAGAAGATCGGGGCCACCAGGTAGGGCAGCAGGCTCGTGTACTGCGGGGTGAAGTCGACGAGCGGCGTGGCGCCGCCGAGGAAGGCGGCGAACTCCTCGGACACAAAGGTGAGGTGGTACCAGGTCGCCTGTGGGGCCGCGGCGATGTTCTTGTCCGCGTAGACGGTCGTCGAGACGAAGGCCGCGGTGAGAACCACCGCCAGGACGAATGCGGCGTACGTCGGCACCACCGACCGGCGCCGCGGACGCAGTCGCGACATGACGCGGCGGACAGCCGACAGGGCCGCTGGAGACGCCAGGCACACGGCCACGGCAGCGGCGACGCACGCGGCGACCGCCAGGTCCCGGTGCCTGAAGTAGGGCCGAATGCCCTCCTGACGGCGCAGCGAGACGGCGCCCAGGGCGACGAGCAGAGCCTGCCCCATGGCGGCGCCGGGCAGCATGAACTCGACCGCCCGCGGGTGGTGCAGCCAGGACCGACGGGGGCGGAGCAGCACGAAGGTCGCTGCCAGGAGCAGCGGCATGAGCAGCGCGACCACGTAGGCACGCTGCTCGCCGGGCTCCGGTCGGACGTCGGCGCCGGGGAAAAAGTGGAGTGCCGTCGAGGTCGGCAGCGATGCCGACCGGTAGACGAGGGCAACCAGCCCCCCGACGACCGCCAGCACCGGCACGAGCAGCGCCGACACCAGCAGCAACGAGGTCGTCAGTTCGCTGCCCACCGCCGGTGCGCCCTGCGATCGCGCGGTCGTCCGCACGTGAGCCCGCGTCCCCGCGCGGGCACCGCTCACAGACCGACCGTTTCCCGTACGACGAAGTTGGGACGCTGCTTTACCTCTTCGTAGATGAGCCCGACGTACTCGCTGACGACGCCGATCATCGTGAAAAGGATGCCGAACAGCAGCAGGGTAAACCCGACGATGCTGCCGTAGCCCGCGAACGGCACTCCGAAGAAGATGAAGCGCAGCGCCAGCACAAACAATGTCACGAACGAGAGCGCCGACACGACGAAGCCGCTGATCGTGATCAGCCGCAGCGGGATGTAGGAGTGGGCGAAAATTCCCTTGAAGGCGAGGTCGAGCACCTTGAGGCTGTAGGCCTTGGACTCGCCGCCGAAGCGCGGAGGCCGCTCGTGCGGGATGCCGATCGACCGGTAGCCGACCCAGGCGAACAGACCCCGGATGAAGCGGTTGCGCTCCTCCATCGTATTGATCGTCTCGTAGACCTTGCGGTCGACGAGCCGGAAGTCACTGGCATTTCGGGGGATGCGACCGTCAGTCAGTTTGCCGGCGAGCCAGTAAAAGGCCTTGGAGTTGAACGTGCGGATCGGCCCGGTGCCCTCGCGCCGGCTCACGACCATGTAGACGTTCTCGTAGCCCTCCTCCCACTTACGAAGGAATTCAGAGATCAGCTCCGGCGGGTCCTGCAGGTCGGCGGTCATGATGACGGCAGCGTCGCCGGTGACGTGCTGCAGACCGGCCGTCAGGCCACCGTCCATGCGGAAGTTACGGGCCAACTGGACGACCTTGAACCGCGGGTCGTCGCGGTGGATGGCCAGCAGCTTCTCGTAGGTGTCGTCCTCCGAGCCGTTCTCCACGACGACGATCTCGAAGTCGTACTGCGCCTCGACGGACATGACCTTCTGGAGCTGACGGGCCAGCTCGTCGACGCACTCGGTCTCGTTGTAGGCCGGGATGACGACGCTGATCAGCTGGCGGCGCTCCGCGCCCTCCTCGACGCTCACGCAGCGGTCCTGGCGAGCAGCGAGCGGTACCAGTCCACCGTGCTGGCGAGGCCCCGCTCAAGTCCCCAGCCGGCCGACCAGCCCAGGTCCTTGCGGGCCTTCGCGCTGTCGAGGTACTGGTCCTTGATCTCGTCCTTGGCCTGGCCGAGCACCTTCGGCTCCACCCGCTCCCCCGCGACGGCCTGGCAGACGGCGTCGTAGATGCCCATCACCGACAGCGGCTTTTCGTCGCTGAAGTTGAAGGCCTCGCCCGGCGCGACCTTGCCGTCGAGCGCCTCGGCCGTGACGAGGTAGGCCTCGACGACATCCTCGACGTAGAGGTAGTCCCGCAGGAAGGTGCCGTCGGACCGGAGCACCGGCTGCTCGCCGCGCAGCAGGCTGCGGATCGTCCCGGGGACGATCCGGCTCCAGTTGAGGTCGCCGCCGCCGTAGATGTTGCCGCAGCGCGCGATGGCCGCCGGCGTCCCGTAGGTGGCCGCGTAGCTGGCGGTCACCAGGTCGGTGCAGGACTTCGAGACCTCGTACGGCGCCGTGCCCCGCAGGGGCATGTCCTCGGTGTAGGGCAGCTCAAGGACGGTGCCGTAGGCCTTGTCGCTGCTGGCCACGACGACGCGCCGCACCAACTCGGGATGGACCCGGGCGGCCTCGAGGACGTTCCACGTGCCGGCCACGTTCGCCTGCAGCGTCTGCATCGGCGAGCGGAACGCCGTGCCGACGATCGTTTGCGCGCCCAGGTGCAGCACGGTGTCGACATCGTGCTCGTTGACCGCCCGCTCGACCGTGTCGTAGTCCTCGAGCCGGCCGTTCACGACGGTCGTGCGATTGATCGTGCCGCTGCGCAACAGCTCGGACTGCGGGTCGGCGTCGCGGACGAGCACGACCACGTGCGCGCCCTCGTCGACCAGCCGCCGGGTCGCCCAGGCCCCCACCATGCCGGTGGCGCCGGTGATCAGGACACGCTTGTCGAACCAGTAGCTCACTGCCATACCTTCCAAGGAGCAGACCCGGCGTTCCACATGTCGTTGAGCATCGTCGACTCGCGGTACGTGTCCATCGGCTGCCAGAAGCCGTCGTGCTGGTAGGCGGCGAGCTCGCCCCGGGCGGCCAGTTCGGCGAGCGGCTCCTGCTCGAGCACAAGGTCGTCGCCCCGACCGACGAGCAGGTCGAGGACGCGGCGCTCGAAGACGAAGAAGCCGGCACTGACCCAGTCGTCGACCTGCGGCTTCTCGCGGAACCGCTGCACGACGGCCTGGGCGTCGAGGTCGACCAGCCCGAAGCGGGACAGCGGACGCACCGTGGTGATCGTCGCGGCCTTGCCGTGACTCTCGTGAAAGGCCAACAGCTTGTTGATGTCGACGTCGGCCAGGCCATCGCCGTAGGTGACGATGAACCGCTCGTCCTCCTGCACGTATCGGGCAATGCGCCCGACGCGTCCGCCGGTCTGCGTCGTGGGGCCGGTGTCGGATACCGTCACCCGCCAGTCGCTCTCGAGATGCTGGTCGTGGAAAACCAGCTCGTGGGACCGGCCGAGCGTGATCGTGAAGTCGTTGTTACGAGCTTCGTAGTCGAGGAAGTACTCCTTGATGATCTCGCCCTTGTAGCCGGTGCAGACGACGAAGTCGTTGACCCCGTAGGTCGAGAAGATCTTCATAATGTGCCAGAGCACCGGCTTGCCGCCGACCTCGACCATCGGCTTGGGGCGGAACTCGGTCTCCTCGCGCATGCGCGTGCCGAGCCCTCCGGCGAGCAGAACGGCCTTCACAGCGACTCCTCAATACTGGGCCCTCGCTGGGGCGCGCTCGATCAGACGCCTGGCTCGAGCGCGCGTCCGGTACCGGAACCGCTCTACTGACCAAGACCTACGATAGTCGAGACAAGTCGGGTGATCTGCCGCCCTCTAGCTGAGGAGCTCCGCTGGCCACCGTTGCAAGTACCAGACGACCCAGGATAGGACCGCCCCTCGCCGCGGGGACTAGCCGGCCGGGCTTTGGTGGCGATCACGCCTGGTGGTGGTTCGGCGGCCTGACCGCGGTGGCCTCCCTACTCCACCTGGTCCCTATGGCCGGCACCACGTTCTACGTCGACGAGTGGACGGCCGTCTTCGACTACAGCTGGTCGCCAGGTGCCCTCCTGGCACCGGTGAACGGCCACAATGCCTTCACCGGCCGGTTGTCGTGGAACATCGTGATGGGCTTGTTCGGCATCGAGCACTACCTGCCGTTCCGCATCCTCGGGCTGGCCTTCAACCTGTTCACTGCTGCCGCGCTGTTCTTCTACGCCCGGGCCCGACACAGCCTGCTGGCGGCGGTCTGCCTCGCATCGGTGAGTCTCGGCCTAGGAGCGTCGTTCCACACAATCCTGTGGCCGGCATCCGCCATCGGCGTGTTCTCCATGGGGGCACTGCCGCTCTGCCTGCTGCTGTTCGACCGACGGGACCTGCGATCTTCCGCCCTGGCCGTTCTGCTCCTCCTGGTCACGCTCGGCACGGGCGCCATGGGACTCGTCGTCCTCGGCGCGTGCCTGGTGGAGATGGTGCTCCGGCGGCGCTTCCAGCAGCTGCTGCTCCTCGCCGTCCCGGTCATGCTGTACGGCAGCTGGGTCCTACGCTTCGGCGGCGGTGCGTCGTCAGGGACCTCCTTCCGCGTGCTCCTGGACGCCCCGGCCTACGTGCAGCAGGCGTTCGCGTACGCAGCTGGAGGGCTGCTGGGGTTCGGCGCGACCCTGACAGCGGCCGCAGCGTCGCTCTACCTCGTCGCGGTAGGTGCCGCCTGCTACGCCAACCGCGCCGTCGT
>JAOPWI010000335.1 GCA_025965755.1 Frankiales bacterium
CGGCGAGGCGGCGCTGGCCCGGCTGCGCGGCGAGGTCCCGGGCGCCTGCGCCGAGCTGGTGCGCCTCGACCTGGCCAGCCTGGCCTCGGTCGAGGCGGCCGCGGCCGACGTGTCGGCCCGGCTCGACCGCCTGGACCTGCTCATCGACAACGCCGGCGTCATGGCCATTGCGCGCGAGCTCACCGAGGACGGCTTCGAGAAGCAGCTCGGCACCAACCATCTCGGCCACTTCGCCCTGACCGGGCGGCTGCTGCCGCTGCTGCTGGCCGCCCCGGCACCGCGCGTCGTCGTCGTGTCCAGCCAGGCGCACCGCAGCGGCCGGCTGAACCTCACCGACCTCATGAGCGAGCGCGCGTACACCCGGTGGGGCGCCTACGGGCAGAGCAAGCTGGCCAACCTGCTCTTCGCCCACGAGCTGCACCGCCGGTCGGCCGGCGGGCCCCTGCTGGTCGCCGCCGCCCATCCGGGCTACGCCGCGACCAACCTGCAGAGCGGGCAGCGCAGCCTGCTGCTCGAGCTGGGCATGAAGGTCGGCAACCTGCTCCTCGCGCAGTCCGACCGCCGGGGCGCCTGGCCGCAGCTCTACGCCGCGACGATGGGGGACGTGCAGGGCGACGACTACTTCGGGCCGGACGGCATCGGGCAGACCCGTGGCCACCCGCGCCGCGTCGGCCGCAGCCAGCAGGCGCAGGACGAGGTGGCCGGCCAGCTGCTCTGGACCGTCTCGGAGGAGCTGACCGGCGTCACGTACGACGCGCTGGGCTGAGAACGCACCGGACCCCGGCAGCCGAGGCTGCCGGGGTCCGGGACGTGCGGGGTGCGGCTAGCCCTTGCGCTTGCCGATCTCCTCGGTGAGCTGCGGGACGACCGTGAACAGGTCGCCCACGAGGCCGAAGTCGGCCAGCTCGAAGATCGGGGCCTCGGGGTCCTTGTTGACCGCGACGATCGTCTTGCTGGTCTGCATGCCGGCGCGGTGCTGGATGGCGCCCGAGATGCCGACCGCGATGTAGAGCTGCGGCGACACGGTCTGGCCGGTCTGGCCGACCTGGTTCTGGTGCGGGTACCAGCCGGCGTCGGTCGCGGCGCGCGAGGCGCCGACGGCCGCACCGAGCGAGTCGGCGAGGGCCTCGACGATGCCGAAGTTCTCCGCACCGCCCATGCCGCGACCGCCGGAGACGACGACCGAGGCGTCGGCGAGCGCCGGGCGGCCGCCCTTGCTCTCGATGACGCGGTCGACGACCTTGGCCGCCTTGTCGGAGTCGGAGAAGGTCGCGGTGACCTGCTCGACGGTGCCGGCACCCGGGGCCTCGACCGGAGCGGTCGAGTTCGGGCGGACGGCGATGATCGGGACGCCGCTGGCGACCTGGGACTTCACCGAGACGGTGCCACCGAAGATCGGCTGCTCCGCGACGAGGTCGGACGTGAGGCCGACGGCGTCGGTGATGATGCCGCTGCCGACCTTGACGGCGGTGCGGGCGCCGACCTCCTTGCCCTCGGCGTTGCTCGGGACGAGCACCGCCACGGGGGACTTCTCGGTGATGAGCTGGGCCAGCACGGCGGCCTTGGGACCCGTCAGGAAGCCGTCGATCTCCTCGGCCTCGCAGACGTAGACCTTCTCCGCGCCGTACGCGGCGAGCTTCTCGGCCGCGGCGCTCGCACCCTTGCCGAGCACGACCGCGGACGGCGTGCCGAGCTCGCGGGCGAGCGTGAGCAGCTCGTAGCTGACCTTCTTGGGAGCACCCTCGACGTGGTCGACAAGGACCAGGACCTCAGACATGTGGTCGATACCTCTCAGACGAGCTTCTGCGACGCGAGGTACTCGGCGACCTTCACGCCGCCATCACCCTCGTCCTTGACGATCTGGCCGGCCTGGCGCGGCGGCTTGTTGCTGAACTCGACGACCTGCGACGGCGCGCTGGCCAGGCCGACCCGGTCGGCCTCGATGCCGGCATCGGCCAGCGTCAGGGTCGTGAGCGGCTTCTTCTTGGCCGCCATGATCCCCTTGAACGAGGGGTAGCGCGGCTCGTTGATCTTCTCGACGACGCTGACGATCGCCGGGGTCGAGGCCTCGACGACGTCGTAGCCGTTGTCGGTCTGGCGCTCGATCCGGACGGTGCCGCCGTCGACGGTGACCTTGCGGGCACCCGACAGCTGCGGCTGGCCCAGGCGCTCGGCCAGCAGCGGCGTCATGATCGCCATCCGGGAGTCGGTCGCCTCGGAGCCGGCGATGACCAGGTCGTACTCGAGCGTGCCGAGCACCTTGGCCAGCGCGTACGAGGTCTGCACCGCGTCCGACCCGTGCAGCGCCGGGTCGGAGAGGTGGACGGCCTTGTCCGCACCCATGGACAGGGCCTTGCGGATGGTCTCGACCCCGCGGTCCGGCGCCATCGAGACGATGGTCACCTCGCCGCCCTGGTCGGCCTGGATCCGCAGCGCCTCCTCGACGGCGTACTCGTCGATCTCGTTCATCACGACGTCGACCGACGCGCGGTCCAGCGTCTTGTCAGTCGCGTCGAGCTTGCGCTCGGCCCAGGTGTCAGGCACCTGCTTCACCAGTACGACGATGTTCATGCTCGGGCGCCGACCTCCGTCAGCCTCGGGCGCGGGAGGACCCGCGCGCTCTGTGTTCGAGGGTGAGGGGCACGGTATCGGGGTGCAACCCGAGCCCTGCCTCCGCCCCCGTGTCCGCGACGTTACCTGCGGGTAGCGAACCCGTGCCGCGCAGCTCGCGCCGCGCGGCCCGGGTGTGACCAAGCGCTCAGCGCCCGGTGAACACCGCCTTGCCGGGGCCGTTGGCCATAAAGGACTCCATGCCGGCCGCGCGGTCCTCGGTGGCGAACAGCGAGGCGAACAGCTGCGACTCCAGGCGCAGCGCGCTGTCCAGGTCGAGCTCGATGCCGTCGTCGACCGCCAGCTTGGCCGCGCGCAGGGCGACCGCCGGCCCCTGGGCGTAGGTGTTGGCCATCTCGACCGCGGTGCTGTAGACGTCGGCCTTGGGCACGACGCGGTCGGCCAGACCGATCGCCAGCGCCTCCTGCGCGTCGATGAACCGGCCGGTGAAGATCAGGTCCTTGGCCTTGGCCGGGCCCACCAGGCGGGTGAGGCGCTGCGTGCCTCCGGCGCCCGGGATGATGCCGAGCAGGATCTCCGGCTGGCCCATCTTGGCGTCGTCCGCGACGACCCGGAAGTCGGCGCACATCGACAGCTCGCAGCCACCGCCCAGCGCGTAGCCCGTGACCGCGGCGATCACCGGCTTCGGGATCTGGGCGACCGCCCGGAAGCAGTCCTGCAGCCGGCGGGCCCGGCTGAGCATGTCCACGTAGGACATGCCGGCCATCTCCTTGATGTCCGCGCCGGCGGCGAAGACCCGCTCGCCGCCGTACAGCACGACGGCGCGGATCGCGGGATCGGCGGTCGCCTGCTCGGCGAGCTCGCGGATCTCCTCCTGCATCTGCGCGTCGAGCGCGTTCATCTTGGGCCGGTCGAGCCGGATCGTCCCGACTGCGCCGTCCACTTCGAGCCGCACGAACTCGCCCACGTCGTCCTCCTGGATGGCTGCTGGTGAGCCGGACCCTAGTGGGACAGCGGCGCGCGGCTCCGGCGGCGATCCCCCGGCGGGACTGCGCCATCCGGCCCTGCGGACCCGGCCGCACGTGCCGATGCACGGGACACCCGAC
Organism: Frankiales bacterium; assembly: GCA_025965755.1. Classification (GTDB taxonomy): domain Bacteria; phylum Actinomycetota; class Actinomycetes; order Mycobacteriales; family SCTD01; genus RYN-170. Next base: position 3,678 of record JAOPWI010000335.1, read on the forward strand.
CGCAGGAGATCCCGATGGCTGCGAGCCCCGCCCCCACCTGGCGAGATGTCGAGGTCGACGGCGCGGTCGTGCGCCTCATGGAGGCGGGGCCCGCGAGCGCTCCCGTCCTGCTGTTCCTGCACGGCTGGGGACTGTCCCCGCGGGCGTACGCCGAGGGCGTCACCCGCCTGACGGCCGCGGGCGTCCGGGTGCTGGCGCCCTGCCTGCCCGGCTTCGGCGGCAGCGACGGCCCCCCGCTGACCGGCATCGACCTGCCGGCGTACGCCGCGCGGATCGGCCGGCTGCTGGACGTGCTCGGTGTGGTGCAGCCGGTCTTCGTGGCCGGGCACTCGTTCGGAGGCGGTGTGGCGCTGCAGCTGGCGTCGGACCGGCCGGACCGGATCCGCTCCCTGACCCTGGTCAACTCCGTCGGCGGAGCCCCGAGCCGGCGCCGCGGCATGGTCGACGCCTCCTGGCTGCGCCGGGCGGCCGGAGCGGTCAGGGACACGTCCCGGTGCGACCTGCTGCGCAGCGCGCCGTCGCTGGTGCGCGAGCTCGTCCCCAACCTGCTGCGCAAGCCGGTCACGATGGCGCTGACCGCCCACCTGGCCCTGACCGCCTCGCTCGCCGGCCAGGCGCAGGCGCTGATCGCCCAGGGCGTGCCGGTGCTGTTCGTGTGGGGCGACGACGACCGCCTCATCGCGCCGGGCGCCCTCGGCGGCCTGGTCAGCTCGCTGCCCGCGGAGGTCGTGCACGGCTCGCACGGCTGGCTGCTGAGCGAGCCGGAGGCGTTCGCCGCACTGCTGCGCAACGCGCTGGTCGTGCACGCCATGCTCGAGCGCACCGGTCGCGGCCTGGCCGTACGGCTGCCCCCGGGCAGGCGGCTGGCCGACCTGCTGCCCAGCTGACCGGTGCGTGCACAGTGGTGCCGTGACTGCTTCCTGGCCCGGACGCCCGACGCCCCTCGGGGCCACCTGGGACGGTGAGGGCCTCAACGTCGCGCTGTGGAGCGGCACCGCCGAGGCCGTCGACCTGTGCCTGTTCGACGACGCGGGCGCCGAGACGCGGCTGCCGCTGAGGGAGTCGACCGGCCGGGTCTGGCACGGCTACCTGCCCGGGGTCGGGCCAGGCACGCGGTACGGCTTTCGCGTCGACGGCCCGTACGACCCGGGCCGGGGCCAGCGGCACAACCCGGCGAAGCTGCTGCTGGACCCCTACGCCCGCGCCGTCGAGGGGGGGCTGGTCCTGCACGACGCCGTCTTCGGCGACCTTCCGGGCGACGGCCAGGACCACCGCGACAGCGCGCCGTACGTGCCGAAGGGGGTGGTCGTCGACGGCGCCTTCGACTGGGGCACCGACGCTCCCCCGGCGACGCCCTGGCCCGAGACCGTCGTCTACGAGCTGCACGTCAAGGGCTTCACCGCGCAGCACCCGGGCGTGCCCGCGGCGCTGCGCGGCTCCTACGCGGGACTCGCCCATCCCGCCTCGCTCGAGCACCTGCTCCGGCTGGGCGTCACCGCGGTCGAGCTGCTGCCGGTCCACCACTACGTCAGCGAGACGCACCTGCTGCGCCGGGGGCTGAGCAACCACTGGGGCTACAACACGGTCGGCTTCTTCGCCCCGCACGCCGGCTACAGCAGCAGCGGGACCCGCGGCCAGCAGGTCACGGAGTTCCGGCAGATGGTCAAGGACCTGCACGCCGCCGGGCTCGAGGTGCTGCTCGACGTCGTCTACAACCACACCGGCGAGGGTGACGAGCTCGGGCCGACGCTGTCGTGGCGGGGCATCGACAACGCCGAGCACTACCGCCTGGAGCCCGGCGACCCGGCCCGCTACCGCGACGTCACCGGCTGCGGCAGCACCTTCGACGTCCGGTCCCCGCACGTCCTGCAGACGGTCATGGAGTCCCTGCGCTACTGGGTGACCGAGATGCACGTGGACGGGTTCCGCTTCGACCTGGCGCCGGCGCTGCTGCGCGACGGCGACGACGTGGCCGACCGGGCGGCGTTTCTCGCCATGGTCCAGCAGGACCCGGTGCTGCGCGGGGTCAAGCTCATCGCCGAGCCGTGGGACATCGGCCCGGGCGGCTACCGGGTCGGCCGCTTTCCGCCGCCGTGGGCGGAGTGGAACGACACCTACCGGGACACCGTCCGCGACCTGTGGCGCGGCCAGGGCCATGGCGTGCGCGACCTGGCATCCCGGCTGTCCGGGTCCTCCGACGTGTTCCAGCACCACGGCCGGCAGCCCTGGGCGTCGGTCAACTTCGTCACCGCCCACGACGGCTTCTCGCTGCGCGACCTCACGTCCTACGACAGCAAGCACAACGAGGCGAACGGCGAGCACGGCCACGACGGCGAGTCGCACAACCGGTCCTGGAACTGCGGCGTCGAGGGCGAGACGGACGATCCGGCCGTGCACGCGCTGCGGCTGCGGCAGGCGCGCAACTTCCTGGCCACGCTGCTGCTGTCGACCGGCGTGCCGATGCTGTCCATGGGCGACGAGGTGCGGCGCACCCAGGGCGGCAACAACAACGCCTACTGCCAGGACAACGCGGTGTCGTACATGCCCTGGGACCTGGACGGCGACGCGCTGGCGCTGCGGGGCTTCGTCGAGCGCCTGGTGGCCCTGCGCCGCGCGCACCCGGTGCTGCACCAGTCGGCGTTCTTCTCCGGCTTCGCCGTCGACGAGGACGGCGTCAAGGACGTCGGCTGGTTCGGCCTGGACGGCCACGAGCTGACCGAGGCGCACTGGTTCGACCCGGCGGCCTCGAGCCTCGGGATGTACGTCGACGGCCGCGGCATCCGCACCCGCGGGCCCAGGGGCGAGCGGGTGGTGGACGACTCCTTCCTCGTCCTGCTGCACCCGGCCGCCCAGGACGCCCCCGCGGTGCTCCCGGGGGCGCCCTGGGCGCAGGGCTGGACGGTCCTGCTGGACACGGCCGGCGACGGGCGCGACGGCACGGCGCTGCCGGCCGGCGGCCGGCTGCAGCTGTCCGGCCGCTCGCTGGTCGTGCTGCAGGCCCTCAGGCGGTCGTGAGCAGCCCGAGGTCGGCGTCGCCCGGCAGCAGCGCGTGGTGCGGCTGCACGCGGACGGTGTAGCCGAAGGCACCCGGCCGCTCCAGGGTGACCGCGCCCTCGAAGCGCCACAGCCCGTCCTCGCCCTGCTCGACGAGGGTGAGCGGGCGCACCGCGGGCGAGCGCAGCTCGTCGGCCTCGTCGACCCGGCCGAAGGCCACCGACACCGACACCTGCTCCGGCTGGAGCCCGCCGAGGTCGATCGAGGCGCGCAGGTCCAGGGTGGCGCCGACCTGCGGGGTGTCCACCCCGCCGGACGTCTCGACGTGGACGACGTGCACGCCCGGCCAGGCCGCCGAGACCTGCGAGCGCCAGCCGGCCAGCTCGCGGGCCGGGTCGTAGCCGCTGCCCGACAGCGCGCGGGACGCCTTCGCCGCCGGCGCATAGAGCTGGTGGACGTAGTCACGCACCATGCGGCTGGCCAGCACCTTGGGGCCGGTGGTCTGCAGGGTGTGCCGGACCATGTCGATCCACCGCTGCGGGACGCCGTGGTCGTCGCGGTCGTAGAACCGCGCGCGCACCTGCTTCTCGACCAGCTCGTAGAACGCGGACGCCTCGAGGGCGTCCCGGCGGTGCGGGTCCTCCACACCGTCGGCGGTCGGGATCGCCCAGCCGTTCTCGCCGTCGTACATCTCGTCCCACCAGCCGTCCAGGATCGACAGGTTGAGGCCGCCGTTCAGGGCCGACTTCATGCCGGACGTGCCGCACGCCTCGAGCGGGCGCAGCGGGTTGTTGAGCCACACGTCACAGCCGCCGTACAGGTAGCGGGCCATGCCGATGTCGTAGTCGGGCAGGAACGCGATGCGGTGGCGGACGTCGGCCGCGTCGGCGAAGCGGACGATCTGCTGCACCAGCTCCTTGCCGCCGTCGTCGGCCGGGTGCGCCTTGCCGGCGATGACCATCTGGATCGGGCGCTCCGGGTCCAGCAGCAGCGAGGTCAGCCGCTCGGGGTCGCGCATCATCAGCGTGAGGCGCTTGTACGACGGCACCCGGCGGGCGAAGCCGATGGTCAGGATGTCGGGGTCGAAGACGGTGGACGTCCAGCCCAGCTCGGCGTCGGTCGCCCCCCGCTGCAGCCACGACTCGCGCAGGCGGCGACGGACCTCGTGCACCAGGCGCTCGCGCAGCACCCGGCGGGTGCCCCAGATGCTGGTGTCCGGCACCGACGCGATGCCCTCCCAGCCCTGGGCCTCGGTGATGAGCGTGCGGCCGAGCTCGCGCTCGGCCAGCTCGAACACCTCGCGGGCGACCCAGGTGGGGGCGTGCACGCCGTTGGTGACCGAGCTGATCGGCACCTCGCTGGCGTCGAAGCCGGGCCACAGGCCGGAGAACATGTCGCGGCTGACGATGCCGTGCAGCTTGGCCACGCCGTTGCGCCGCTGCGCCATGCGCAGGCCCATGTGGGCCATGTTGAACACGTCCGGGTCGTCCTCGGCGCCGAGCTCGAGGATGCGGTCGACCGGCACGCCCTCGAGGGCGTTGTCGCCACCGAAGTAGCGCCGGATGAGCTCGCACGGGAAGCGGTCGATGCCGGCCGGGACCGGCGTGTGGGTGGTGAAGACGGTGCCGGCGCGGACCGCCTCGCGGGCCCCGTCGTAGTCCAGGCCCTGGGCCACCAGCTCGCGCACGCGCTCCAGGCCGAGGAAGCCGGCGTGGCCCTCGTTGGTGTGGAACACCTCGGGCGCCGGGTCGCCGGTCAGCGCGGTGTAGGCGCGGATCGCGCGCACGCCGCCGATGCCGAGCAGCATCTCCTGGTGCAGGCGGTGGTCCGTGCCGCCGCCGTACAGCCGGTCGGTGACCTCGCGCATGCCCGCGTCGTTGGCCTCGATGTCGCTGTCCAGCAGCAGCAGCGGCACCCGGCCGACCTGGGCCTTCCAGACGTGGGCGTGCAGGGTGCGTCCCTCCGGCATGCCGACGCTGACCTCGACCGGGCTGCCGTCCGCGGCGGTGACCAGCGACAGCGGCAGGCCGTGCGGGTCGAGCGGGGGGTAGCGCTCCTGCTGCCAGCCCTCGGCGTTGAGCGACTGCTTGAAGTAGCCGGCCCGGTAGAGCAGGCCGACGCCCACGATCGGCACGCCCAGGTCGGACGCCGCCTTGAGGTGGTCGCCGGCCAGGATGCCGAGGCCGCCGGAGTCCTGCGGGAGCACCTCGGTGATGCCGAACTCGGGCGAGAAGTACGCGATCGAGGCCGGCGCGTCCGCGAGCGACTGGTACCACTTGGGCTCGGTCAGGTAGGTCTGCAGGTCGGCGTGGGCGGCGCGCAGGCGGCCGAGGAAGTCCTCGTCGACGGCCAGCGCGGCCAGGCGCTCGGGGGCGACCTCGCCGAGCAGCTGCACGGGGTCCTGCCGGACCGCCTGCCAGACCTCGGGGTCGACGGAGGCGAACAGGTCGAGCGACGGGTGGTGCCAGGACCACCGCAGGTTGTTGACCAGCTCTCCCAGCGGAGCGAGCGGCGCGGGTAGCGCGAGGCGGACGGTGAATCGGCGGAGAGCTCTCACCCGGGCGACGATAAAGGGTTACCGGCCAGTAGCCCCGGAGCGCCGGCCCGGTCCGGGAGAGATCGCGAACGCCCTCCCCGGGGGACGTTCGGCAGTGGACCGCCTGGGTACGGTGCGCCCGATGGTCGGTCGAATAGCAGTCACAGGTGTCAGGCCCTCCGTGTCCTGCGGGCAGTACCCCGCGCGCGCGGTGCTGGGCGAGGAGCTCTCCATCGAGGCGGTGGTGTTCCGCGAGGGGCACGACGCCGTCGGGTGCGACGTGGTCGTCACCAGACCCGACGGGAGCCGGGCCCCGTTCCTGCGCATGGTGCCCAAGCCGCCGGAGCCGGACCAGTGGCAGGCCGTCCTGCCTCTGGACGCCGAGGGCCTGTGGACCTTCCGCGTCGAGGGCTGGGACGACCCGCTCGGCACCTGGTGGCACGACGCGCCGCTGAAGGTGGACGCCGGCGTGGACGTCGAGCTCATGCTCGAGGAGGGCGCCCGGCTGCACGAGCAGCTCGCGGCGGCGCTGCCGTCCCGCGGCGCCTCCGCCCAGACGAAGGCCGAGCGCACCGAGCTGGCCGCCCTGGTCAAGGCGCTGCGGGACACCTCCCGCGATCCGCAGGAGCGGCTCGCCCTGGCGCTCGCTCCCGCCCTGGTGGCCCGCCTGGAGCAGTCACCGATCCGCCGGCTCGTCACGCCGAGCCCCGAGCACGAGATCTGGGTCGACCGGCAGCGCGCGCTCTACGGCGCCTGGTATGAGTTCTTCCCGCGCAGCGAGGGCGCCGCCCCGGACGCCGACGGCATCATGCGGTCGGGCACCTTCCGCACCGCCGCCGAGCGCCTGCCGGCCGTCGCCGAGATGGGCTTCGACGTCGTCTACCTGCCGCCGATCCACCCGGTCGGCCGGGTCAACCGCAAGGGCCCCAACACGCCGGAGTTCCCCGGCGGCAACCCGAACGAGATCGGCGAGCACGACCCCGGCTCCCCCTGGGCCATCGGCGCGCAGGAGGGCGGCCACGACGCCATCCACCCCGACCTGGGGACTCTGGAGGACTTCGACGCCTTCGTCGCCCGGGCCCGCGGGCTCGGCATGGAGGTCGCCCTGGACCTCGCCCTGCAGTGCGCGCCCGACCACCCCTGGGTCCGCGAGCACCCGGAGTGGTTCACCACCCGCGCCGACGGCACCATCGCCTACGCCGAGAACCCGCCCAAGAAGTACCAGGACATCTATCCGGTCAACTTCGACAACGACCCGGAGGGGATCTACGCCGAGGTGCTGCGGGTCGTCCGGCACTGGACGGGCCACGGCGTGCGCATCTTCCGCGTGGACAACCCCCACACCAAGCCGCTCGCGTTCTGGGAGTGGCTCATCGCCGAGGTCAAGAAGACCGACCCCGACGTGCTGTGGCTGGCCGAGGCGTTCACCCGGCCGGCCGTGATGCACGAGCTGGGGCGGATCGGCTTCACCCAGAGCTACACCTACTTCACCTGGCGCACCGGCAAGACCGAGCTGCAGGAGTACGTCCAGGAGCTCATCGACGCGTCCGACTACATGCGGCCGAACTTCTTCGTCAACACGCCCGACATCCTGCACGCGTCGCTGCAGTACGGCGGACCGCCGATCTTCAAGATCCGCGCCGTTCTCGCCGCCCTGCTGGCTCCGACGTACGGCGTCTACGCCGGCTACGAGCTGTACGAGCACGTCGCCGTCAAGCCGGGCAGCGAGGAGTACGCGCAGTCCGAGAAGTACTCTTACCGGCCGCGCGACTGGTCGCAGCCCGAGCAGACGCTCGCGCCGTACCTCACGATGCTCAACACCTTCCGGCGCGCGCATCCCTGCACGCACTGGTTGCGCAACACCGTCTTCCACCCGGTCGACAGCCCCGACGTCATGGCCTGGACCAAGCAGACCGGCGACGACATCGTCATGGTCGTCGTCAACCTCGACCCCCACGGCGCCCGCGAGGCGACCGTCACCGTCAACCTGCCGGCCCTCGGCATGGAGTGGACCGACACCCTCACCGTGACCGACGCCGTCACCGGCGCCACCTACCAGTGGGGCGAGCGCAACTACGTGCGCCTCGACCCGTTCTTCGAGCCCGCCCACGTCTTCACCGTCCGCAGGAGCACCCCGTGACCGCCCCCACGCCCGCCGGCGGCTACGAGCACGGAGAGCTCGTCAGCCTCGAGGAGAGCCACGACCCGCTGTGGTTCAAGCGTGCCGTCTTCTACGAGGTGCTCATCCGCGGCTTCGCCGACAGCAACGGCGACGGCACCGGCGACATCCGCGGGCTCACCAGCAAGCTGGACTACCTGCAGTGGCTCGGCGTCGACTGCGTGTGGCTGCTCCCCATCTACCAGTCACCCCTGCGTGACGGCGGCTACGACATCAGCGACTTCATGAAGGTGCTGCCGGAGTTCGGCGACCTCGGTGACTTCGTGCAGCTCGTCGACGAGGCCCACAAGCGGGGCATGCGCATCATCGCCGACCTGGTCATGAACCACTCGAGCGACCAGCACCCGTGGTTCCAGGCCTCGCGCAGCGACCCCGACGGCCCCTACGGCGACTGGTACGTCTGGTCCGACACGGACGAGCCGTACTCCGAGGCGCGCATCATCTTCGTCGACACCGAGACGTCGAACTGGACCTGGGACCCGGTCCGCAAGCAGTACTACTGGCACCGCTTCTTCAGCCACCAGCCGGATCTCAACTACGAGAACCCGGCCGTGCAGGAAGCCATGATCGACGTCCTGAAGTTCTGGATGGACCTGGGCATCGACGGCTTCCGGCTGGACGCCGTGCCGTACCTGTTCGAGGAGGAAGGCCACAACGGCGAGAACCACCCGAAGACCCACGAGTACCTCAAGCGGGTCCGCAAGGAGGTCGACGCGCTCTACCCGGACCGCGTCCTGCTCGCCGAGGCCAACCAGTGGCCGGCCGATGTCGTCGAGTACTTCGGCGATCCCGAGACCGGCGACGAGTGCCAGATGGCGTTCCACTTTCCCCTCATGCCGCGCCTGTTCATGGCCGTGCGCCGGGAGTCGCGCTATCCGATCTCGGAAATCCTGTCGACCACGCCGGCCATTCCGAAGAACTGCCAGTGGGGCATCTTCCTGCGCAACCACGACGAGCTGACCCTGGAGATGGTCACCGACGAGGAGCGCGACTACATGTACGCGGAGTACGCCAAGGACCCGCGCATGAAGTCCAACGTCGGCATCGCCCGGCGGCTCGCGCCGCTGCTGGAGAACTCCCGCGACCAGATCGAGCTGTTCACCGGGCTGCTGCTCTCGCTGCCCGGCTCGCCGGTCCTGTACTACGGCGACGAGATCGGCATGGGCGACAACATCTATCTCGGTGACCGCGACGGCGTGCGCACGCCGATGCAGTGGAACGCCGACCGCAACGCCGGCTTCTCCACCGCCGATCCGCAGACGCTCTACCTGCCGACCATCCTCGACCCGGTCTACGGCTACCAGGGGCTCAACGTCGAGGCGCAGATGCGCTCGTCGTCGTCGCTGCTCAACTGGACCCGGCGCATGCTCGCCGTGCGCCGGCAGCACCCGGTGTTCGGCATGGGCAGCTACGAGGAGCTCGGGGCGAGCAACCCGTCGGTGCTCGCCTTCGTGCGCGAGTTCGGCGACGACAAGGTGTTCTGCGTCAACAACCTGTCCCGCTTTCCGCAGCCGGTGGAGCTCGACCTCTCGCGCTTCGAGGGCTCGATCCCGGTGGAGCTCACCGGCCTGGTGCGCTTCCCGCGCATCGGCGAGCTGCCCTACCTGCTGTCGCTGCCGGGTCACGGCTTCCTGTGGTTCGCCATCCGACCGGAGGACTCGCTGTGAGCCTCCCCGAGCTGCTCCGCGAGTGGCTGCCCTCTCAGCGCTGGTACGCCGGCAAGGGCGCGGCCATCTCCTCGGTGGACATCGAGCGCGACGTCCGGCTGGGCACCGAGGCCGACGTCCGCTACCTGCTGCTGGCGGTGCACGCCGAGGACGGCGGCACCGAGCGCTACCAGCTGCTGCTCGGCCAGCGCGGCGGCGACCTGCCCCAGCGGCTGGAGCACGTGGTCATCGGCGAGGTGGACGGCCGCAGCGCGTACGACGCCGTGCACGACCCCGAGGCGACTCAGCGGCTGCTGGAGCTGCTCGCCTCCGACGGCGAGGCCGACGGCGTGCGCTTCCGGTCCACCGTTTCGCTGGAGACCGCACTGACCAGTCGGGTGATGGGCGCCGAGCAGAGCAACACCTCGGTGGTCTACGGCGACGAGTACATCCTCAAGCTGTTCCGCCGGGTGCAGCCCGGCACCAACCCCGACCTGGAGCTCACCCGCGCGCTCGCCGAGGGCGGCAGCCACAGCATCGCCGCGCCGGTGGGCTGGATCGAGGGCGACGTGGACGGCCAGGCGACCACCCTGGGCATGGCTCAGGTCTTCCTCAAGGGGTCGGCCGAGGGCTGGGCGATGGCCACGGCGAGCGTCCGCGACCTGTTCGCCGAAGGTGACCTGCACGCCGACGAGGTCGGCGGCGACTTCGCCAGCGAGTCCGAGCGGCTCGGCGCCACGACGGCCGAGGTGCACGCCCTGCTGGCACAGGTGCTGCCCTCCTCGACCGCCGGTCCGGACCAGTCGCAGGACACCGCCCGCCAGCTGCACGAGCGGCTGGAGGCGGCGCTGGCGGTCGTGCCCGAGCTGGCGCCCTTCGGCGACGCGCTGCGCCGCGCGTACGACGCCGTGGGCGCCCTCACCGAGCCGGTGCCCGTGCAGCGGGTGCACGGCGACTATCACCTGGGCCAGGTGGTGCGCACGCAGGACGGCTGGGTGCTGCTCGACTTCGAGGGCGAGCCGGCACGGCCGCTGGCCGAGCGCACCGCCCTCATGAGCCCGCTGCGCGACGTCGCCGGAATGCTGCGGTCCTTCGACTACGCCGCCCGGCACCTGCTCGCCGAGCGGTCCGGCTCCGGCGCCGGAGCCGAGCCGCACCTGGCCTACCGCGCGACCGAGTGGGCCGAGCGCAACCGAGAGGCGTTCTGCGACGGTTACGCCCGCACTGCCGGCACCGACCCGCGAGACGCCTCGGTGCTGCTGCGGGCCTTCGAGCTCGACAAGGCGGTCTACGAAGTGGTCTACGAAGCACGCAACCGGCCGACCTGGCTGCCCATCCCGCTGTCGTCCATCGAGCGACTCGTGGCTCCCGCCGGAGGTGCCGCATGACCGAGCCCACCGAACCCACCACGCCGACTCCCCCGGCCGCCACGAGCGCGCCCCGGCAGCAGGCCATCGACCCCCAGGTGGCCGCCGAGGCCACCGCGCCGGTCGCCGCGCCGGAGGGGCT
>JAOPWI010000121.1 GCA_025965755.1 Frankiales bacterium
GTCAGCACACCGAGAGCGGTGGCGGCGGCGAGCAGGACGAGACGCATGACCGAGGGTTCGACGCGAGCCGCCGGGGTCCTGCTACTCCAGCGGCTGCAGCGGGCCGGCGTCCGCGCGCCGCCCGAGCGTGACGCCGGCGCTGGCCAGGCTGACGAGCAGCAGCGCCGCCACCTCGCGGGGGCCGAGCTGCTCGTCCAGCACGACCAGCCCGGCCAGCGCCGCCGCTGCCGGCTCGATGCTCATGAGAATGCCGAACACCCGGGTCGGCATCCGGCGCAGCGCGACCAGCTCCAGCCCGTACGACAGGACGCTGGACAGCAGCGCGACCCCGGCGGCTGCGACCAGCAGCGACGGGCGGTCGAGCACCGCGGACGCGCCGTCCAGCCCGAAGGGCAGGACGAGCAGCGCGCCGACGGCGAGCGCGACGGCCAGCCCGTCGACGCCGGGCAGGACCTGCCCCACCCGGGCGCTGGCCAGGATGTAGCCGGCCCAGAACAGCCCGGCCAGCAGCGCGAGGGCCAGGCCGGACAGGGGGACGTCGCTGCCCGGGTGGGCGCCGAGCAGCACGACGCCGGACGCGGCGAGGCAGGCCCACAGCAGGTCGAGCAGGCGGCGGGTCTGGGCCAGCGCCAGCAGGAGCGGGCCGACGAACTCCACCGTGACCGCCACGCCGAGCGGGACGGTGCGCAGAGCCAGGTAGAACACCAGGTTCATCCCGGCCATCGTCGCGCCGAGCATGAGCGCGGCCTGCCAGGCTCGGCGGTCCCAGCTGCGCGCCCGGGGGCGGACCAGCGCGAGCAGCAGCGCCGCCGACAGCGCCAGCCGCAGCAGGGTCACGCCGGCGGCCCCGAGGTCGTCGAACAGCGTGCGGGCCAGGGCGCTCCCGACCTGGACCGACGCGACAGCGGTCAGCACGAGCAACGGCGCCGGCACCCGGTCGGCCCGGGACTGGAGCACGCGGCCCTCCTCGGTCGGGGTCGCAGGCTAGCCGCGCCGCGGGGCCTGACGGATCGGTGCGACGTGCGCCACACTCCCGCCGACCCAGCTCGCAGACAGGGAGACCGCATGGCCTCGTACCTGCTCACCGGCGGGACCGGCTTTCTCGGCCGGCACCTGCTGGCCCGCCTCGTGCAGCGGCCCGGCGCGGTCGTGCACGTCCTGGTGCGCCCGTCCTCGCTCAGCCGGCTGGAGCGGCTGACCGCCGGCCTGGAGGGAGGCGAGCGGGCGGTCCCGCTGCTGGGCGACATCCGCCAGGAGCTGCTGGGCCTGTCCGAGCCGGCGCTCGACGCGCTGGCCGGCGCGGACCACGTCGTCCACCTCGCGGCGCTGTACGACATGACGGCCACCGCGGCCGACAACGAGGACCTCAACGTCGGCGGAACCCGCCGGGCGCTGGACGTGGCCGCCCGGATCGGCGCCGGCGTGTTCCACCACGTGTCCTCGATCGCCGTCGCCGGGGAGCACCGCGGCAGCTACACCGAGACGATGTTCGACGAGGGGCAGGAGCTGCCGTCGCCCTATCACGCCACCAAGTTCGAGGCCGAGCGCCTGGTGCGCGAGCAGAGCGCCGTGCCGTGGCGGGTCTACCGGCCCTCGATCGTGGTCGGCGACAGCCGGACCGGCCAGATGGACAAGGTCGACGGGCCGTACTACTTCCTGCCGCTGCTGGCCAGCATCGGCGGGCTGCCGGGCATGCGGCACGTGCCCCTGGTGCTGCCCGACCTCGGCGACAGCAACGTCGTGCCGGTCGACTACGTCGCCGACGCCATGGACGCGCTCGTCCACGCCGACGGCCTGGACGGCCAGGCCTTCCACCTCGCGCACCCGCGGCCGCAGCCGCTGCTGCACGTCTACAACGCGCTGGCCCGCGCCGCCGGAGCGCCGCAGGTCGCCGTCGGGCTGACCCGGCGCCTGCTGCCGGCCGCCACGGTGACTCTGGGCCTGGCCGGCCGCCTTCCCGGCGTGACGAGGGCCGCCGAGGTGACCGCCGGCCGGCTCGGCATCCCGCCGTCGGTCCTGGCGCACAGCACGTTCCGGCCGGTGTTCGCCACCGACCGCACCCGGATGGTGCTCCACGAGCTCGGGATCGCCCCACCGCCCGAGCTGCCGGCGTACGCGCAGACGCTGTACGACTACTGGGCCGCGCACCTCGACCCGTTGCGGGCCCGGCGCCGGCGCAACGGCAGCCCGCTCAACGGCCGCACCGTGGTCGTCACCGGCGCGTCGTCCGGGATCGGCCGGGCGGCCGCCCTGAAGATCGCCGAGCGCGGCGGCATTCCGCTGCTGCTGGCCCGGCGCACCGAGGAGCTGGAGAAGGTCCAGGCCGAGATCGTGGCCGCCGGCGGCCGGGCGTCGTACTACTCCGTCGACCTCACCTCGACCGAGTCGATCGACGCCTGCGTGCAGCAGATGCTGGCCGAGCACGACGGCATCGACATGCTGGTCAACAACGCCGGCCGGTCGATCCGCCGGTCGATCCGGCTGTCCTACGACCGCTTCCACGACTACGAGCGCACGATGGCCCTGAACTACTTCGCGCCGGTCCGGCTGGTGCTGGCGCTGCTCCCCCACATGGCGAACCGCCGCTTCGGCCACATCGTCAACATCTCCTCCATCGGCGTGCAGACCAACGTGCCGCGCTTCTCCGCCTACGTCGCCAGCAAGGCCGCGCTGGACGCCTTCAGCCGGGTCGCGGCGACCGAGGTCGTGGGCGACGGGATCACCTTCACCACCATCCACATGCCGCTGGTGCGCACACCGATGATCGCTCCGACCTCGATGTACGACCGCTTCCCGACGCTGTCCCCGGACCAGGCAGCCGACATGATCATCGGCGCCCTGGAGCGCCAGCCCAAGCACGTCGGCACCCGGCTCGGCACCTCGGCCGTCGTCGCGACCGCGCTGGCCCCGAAGGTCGTCGACGCGGTGCTGCACACGGCCTACCTGCTCTTCCCCGACAGCACCGCCGCCGGTGGCGACGCCAGCCAGCGGACCGAGACACCGGAGGCGCTGTCCCGCGGAGCGCTCGTCCTGAGCCGGCTCCTGCCGGGCGTGCACTGGTAGCGGTTCGCCCGCCCGGTCGCGCCCCGCTCCCGGGCCGGCAGGGCGCGCAGCGTCAGGTGACCTGGCCGGTCCCGGCCGCGCCGGCCCGTCCGCCGGCGCCGACCGGCGTGGTCGCCC
>JAOPWI010000020.1 GCA_025965755.1 Frankiales bacterium
AGGCGGGCGCGCGGGGCCGGCCCGTCGCCGGCTGGCCGGGGACGGGGCAGCGGGCTCGTGCAGGTGCCCGGGCGGTTTCCGGGCGTGCTCGGCCGGCCAGGCGGTGCAGTACCGACCCGGCCGTCGGTCTGGAGAAGGTCCATCATGCCTCCTGAGGGTCCGCGCCAGCGCCGTCACGGTGGCGCGGGGTCAGCGGTGCAGGACGGGGCGAAGGCGCCGGCGGCCGGCGCGCTCGGCCGGGGCGCGGCGTCAGGGGCCGGACGCGAGCTCGCAGTCGCAGGCATGCGGCGCGTCAGGCGGTGCTGCCGGCGATCTCCCGGTGCCGGCTGCCGCTGCTGATCGCATCGGGCTCCCCTTCCGCGCCGGGGGGCTGGAACGCCGGTGTGGTTCCCGGCCGACAGGCGTGCCACACCCCGACTCAGCGTGCGCCCTGAAACGCGGCCGTTTCAGGCGTGCGGACAGCCGGATCGGGGTGTGGCCAACAGCGCCACGGGTGTCGCCTCGCCGCGCGGCGGCCGGAACGTCACCGGACCTCGGCGCCCGCCGGCCACCCACCCCCGCGCGCCGCGGTCGGGGCGCGGAGGCCTGCGTCGCGCATGCCAGGATGCGGCCTCATGACGAAGGCCCGAACGTACTTCCAGCGGCAGGGTGAGCACACCTTCACCGCCACCGAGCATGTGAGCGGCGCCTGGGACGTCGCCGAGCAGCACGTCGGCCCCGCCCTGGGCCTGCTCGTGCACCTGGTCGAGACCGACCGGGACGCTCGCGGGCGGGGCGCCCTCGTCGTCGGCCGCCTGTCCTTTGACATTCTCGGGACCATGCCCGTCGGGCAGGTCAGCACGTCCGTCAACGTCCTCCGACCCGGCCGCACCATCGAGCTCGTCGAGGCGACGCTGACCTCGGCGGGCCGAGACACCGTGCGCCTGCGCGCCTGGCTGCTGCAGCCCTGCGACACCTCGGGCGTCGCCGGCACGGCGCACGAGCGACTGCCTGCGCCGCAGGAGCTGCCCGCCTGGGACCCGACGTCGGTCTGGCCCGGTGGGTTCCTGGCGTCCGCCGAGGTCCGGCGCGCGGAGCTCGAGCCGGGTCGCGCCCGCTACTGGGTCCGCACCGACGTACCGCTGCTGGCGGACGAGCCCGTCAGCCGACTGGCGCGAGCGGCGGGGCTGATCGACATCGCGAACGGGATGACGGTGCGCGTCAGCCCACGCGCGCTGGCGTTCCCCAACGTCGACCTGACCGCGCACCTGTTCGGCGAGCCCCGCGGCGACTGGGTGGGGTTCGACACGACCGTGTCGTTCGGTAGCGGCGGCCTCGGCGTCACGAGCAGCGTGCTGCACGACGAGCAGGGACCGTTCGGCGTCCTGGCACAAGCGCTCACCCTGCGCCCGTTGCCCTCCGGAAAGAGCTGACGCCCGGCCAGCGCGGCGGGCCGACCACGCTGGCCGCGGCTCCGTAGCTAGGGGCGGCCGGCGTGCGGGACCTCGACCCGGCAGGAGATCAGGCGACCTTCCCGCGCGGCACTGCGTGCGGTGCGGTCGGAGTCCGGCGCAGTGCAGATGAACAGGGTCCGGCCGTCGGGGCCGCCGAGCATGCAGGCGAACGCACCCGTACCGACATGGATCTCCTCCTGCACCTCGCCGCCCTCGCGGACGCGCAGGACCCGCCCGCCGAACGCATCGGCGATCCAGAGCGACCCCTCGGCGTCCAGGCCGCAGCCGTCCGGGGCGACCACGAGCTGCCCCATGGCGGCCTCGAGGTCCGTCTCGGTGGGCAGGTCGCCGAACGACGCCCACACGCGCCGGTTGACCAGCGAGCCATCCGGCGCGACGTCGAAGGCGGTGACCCGGTTGCCGAACGACTCGTCAACCAGCAGGACGCCGTTGTCGGTCAGGACGCTGCCGTTCGGGAACCACATGTCGTCGGCGACCTGGGTCACCGTCCCGTCCGGGTCCACCCGCAGCAGCACGGTCGGAGCGACCGGAGCGTGGTTCATGAGATCGAAGCCGAAGTTGCCGACGTAGGCCCGTCCCTGCGCGTCGACGACCATGTCGTTGGGGTCGCCGCCGACGTGCGCCGACAGATCGGCATGGGTCACCAGGCGCCCGTCCGCCTCGCGGCGCAGCAGCCGGTGGTCCCGCTGCGAGATCACCAGCAGGCGCCCGTCGGGCAGCCAGCCGAGCCCTGAGGGCTGCCCGGGAACCTCCGCCTCGAGGCGCAGGTCGCTGCCGTCCTCGCGGGCCGACAGGACCTGGTGCGTGTAGAAGTCGGACACCCAGATCCGGTCCTCGTGCCAGCGCGGGCACTCCAGGAAGGACAGGCCCTCCAACACGGTCGTCATCTCGCGCATACGTCACCTCGCCGATCGCTCGCTGGGCTCGCCGTCCCGCGGACTGTCGCACGGAGTGCGAGGGGACGGCGCAGGGTGACCGGCGAGGCGGTCGGCGAGCACGAGCCCCGGTGTCGCTCCGCCGCCGGCAGAGACCGAGATGCGGGACGCGCCGGACGGTGACGCCCCCGTGCCGTGGAGTGCTCGGCCGCGGGGTACGGGGTCTTCCCTGCCGCCTTCGGCCAGCGCCGGCCGGGCAGCTGACCCGGATGTCTGGGACCCTTCCGGTCGTGACGCCGGACGACCTGCCGCTGCTGGGCTTCGGCCTGCCGGTCTCGGGGAGCTGGGCGACCCCGGCGACCATGGTTCGTGTCGCCCGTCGAGCCGAGGCGCTGGGCTATGCGTCCCTGTGGTCGTTCCAGCGCGTCCTCTACCCGGACGAGAGCCGGAACCGGCATGGCGACGCCGCCCGGAACCCGGCCGCCCGCCCCAGCGATGACGCGTCCTACCGCGCGGTGCACGACCCGCTGATGCCGCTCGCGTACGTCGCCGGGCACACGACCAGGATCCGGCTGGGCACAGCGACCGTGTGCGCCCCCTTCACCGCACCCGCGCTCCTCGCGAAGGCTCTGACGTCCCTCGACGTGCTCAGCGCCGGCCGGCTGACCGTCGGGCTCGGCATCGGCTGGATGCCGCTCGAGTACGCCGCCGCCGGCATCCCCTTCGCGCGGCGCGGAGCCAGGATGGAGGAGTACCTGCGCTGCCTGGAGGCCTTGTGGACGCAGGACCCGGTCGAGTTCGCCGGCGAGTTCTACACCGTCCCGCGCTCCCACACGGGTCTTGCGCCGGTCCAGCGGCCCCACCCGCCCGTTCTGCTCGGCGGGGCAGCGCCCGCCGCGCTGCGGCGTGCTGGCCGGCTCAGCCAGGGCTGGATCAGCAGCAGCCGGCAGGACCTCGCCACGATCGGCACCTCGATCCGGACCGTCCGCGACGGGGCGCGCGAGGCCGGGCGCGATCCAGCGGCCGTGCACATCCTGGTGCGCGGTCTGGTCGAGCTCCTGGACGAGGAGCCCGACGGACCCCGTCGACCGCTGCAGGGAACCCGCGGCCAGATCCTGGCGGACCTGGCCGACCTACGGGCCCAGGGGGTCACCGAGGTCTTCCTCGACCTGAACTTCTCGCCCCGGGCCGGGTCACCGGACGTGGACGCCGATCAGGCCACCGCGTACGCCGACCGCGTCCTCGACGCGTTCGCCCCGCGCAGCCTCCGGGGCTAATGGGACCGCAGCATGATCGGTTCTGAGATCTAGGAGGCCTCGACCTTCGGCATGATGTCGTTCTTGAGGCGCTTGAGGTCGTCGAGGGTCTTGGACACCGGCACGTCCGCGAAGGGCGGCCACAGCAGAGGCATCGTGAGGCCGGCCTCCTTGTAGCGCTTGAGCATGTCGGTGATCTGCTGCTCGGTGCCGACCAGGATGTTGGAGACCTTGCGGTTGTCAGTCTGGTCGACCTCGGTGTCCGTGATCGTGAACCAGATCATGCTGCACATGTCCAGGTCGTCGATCGACTTCCCGAGCTCGCCCAGCTCCTGGGCGATGGCCGTCCGCCACTCGGTCAGCTCACGGGGGGTGTCCTGGATGCCGATCCACCCCGAGAGGCCATACTTCGCCACCCGCGTGGCGGAGCGCTTGGCGTCCTTGAGCCCGCTGAAGTAGATCGGCGGGAAGGGCTTCTGCAAGGGCTGGTGACCGAAGCCGGCTGGCTCGAAGTCGGCGAACTCGCCGTGGTACTCGAAGATCTCGTTCTGCCAGATGCCCTGGCAGATCTCGATCGTCTCCCGCACGTGCGCGTGCCGCCGCGGGAAGAGGTGGGCCGCACTGGCCGCTGCGAACTCCTCGGGCATCCACCCCGCGCCCAGACCCACGTTCAGCCGGCCGCCGGACAGGTGGTCGATGGTCGCGCACTCGGCGGCGAAGACGCCGGGCGAGCGGTAGGGCGTGTCGGTGATGCTCATGCCGATGCGGACCTTGGAGGTCCGGGCGGCGAGCCAGGGCAGGAGCGGCCAGCCCTGGAACCACTTGCCCTTGGCGGCCACCGGCATCTGCAGCGGGAACTGCTCCATCATCCCGAACGGGAACGTCATCTCGGAGCGGTCGGACGCCTCCGGCACGATGATGCGGTCGAGCGTCCACACCGAGTCGAAGTCGAGCTCCTCGGCGAGGTCGGTGAGGTCGGCGAGCTCCTTCACCGTGACGTGGTTGCGAAAGTTCGGCAGGTACAGGGCGAGCTTCACGGGGCCTCCTCAGCGGCCTCGGGGACAGGCGAGCAGCGCGGGCGCGTCACCCTCCGACGACGGAGAGATCGAGTGTGACGTACCTAACAGCACGGCCCGGGTGGCGTCCAGAAGAGGTCACGGCGCACCGCCGTCCTGGAGCTGTTGCCTGAGCTCCCGCTTGAGAACCTTGCCGTAGGCGTTGGTCGGCAGTCGGTCGACGAAGCGGTACTCCTTGGGGCGCTTGAACCGCGCGATCCGGTCCAGGCAGGTCCGGTCGAGATCCTCGACGGCGGGCAGGGCGCCGCTGGCTGCCACGACGAAGGCCACCACCGCCTCCCCCCATTCACGGTCGGGTCGGCCGACGACGGCGACGGCCTGCACCGCGGGGTGGCTCAGCAGCGCCTCCTCGACCTCGCGGGGATAGATGTTCATGCCTCCGCTGATGATGAGGTCCTTGGACCGGTCGCGCAGCGTCAGGTAGCCGTCGTCGTCGAAGCTGCCGACGTCACCGGTGTGCAGCCAGCCGTCGCGGAGGGTCTGCCGGCTCGCGTCGGGCTGCTCCCAGTACCCGGCCATGACCACCTCGCCGCGGACCACGACCTCGCCCAGCTCCCCCGCCGGGAGCTCGCGGCCCTCCTCGTCGACGACCCGCACCTCGACGTCGGTGCGGGGGAAGCCGACACTCGCCATGCGGTCGCGCCACCGCGGGTGCTCCCGGTCGGCATGGTCGGCCTTGGACAGGGCGGTGATGGTCATCGGTGTCTCGCCCTGCCCGTAGATCTGCGCCAGGCGCGGCCCGAAGACGTCGAGCGCAGCCTCGAGGTCGGCCAGGTACATGGGCGCTCCGCCGTAGATCACCGTCTTGAGCGGCGACAGGTCTGCGCCCGCGAGGGCCGGGTCGGCGGCCAGGCGCTTGACCATGACCGGCGCGGCGAACAACGACATCCCGGGCCACCGCTGCAGCAGCGTGGTCAGCTGCGTCCCGTCGAGGCCGCCCGACGTCGGGAAGACGCTGACCGCGCCACGGGCCACGTGCGGCAGGCCGTAGAGGCCGGCGCCGTGCGAGAGCGGCGCGGCGTGCAGGACGCAGTCCTGAGGCGTGATCGGGTCGATGTCGGCGAAGTAGCTGAGGGACATCATCAACAGGTTGCGGTGCGTGAGCGTCGCGCCCTTCGGCCGTCCCGTCGTCCCGCTCGTGTAGAAGAGCCACGCCGCGTCGTCCGGGGCACGGTCGACCAGGTCGGCCGGACCGGAGCCGGTCAGCCGGTCCCACTCCGGGCCTGGCAGCAGCACCGCGGCGGTCAGCCGTTCGAGGGCGGCGACCAGCGGTGTGACGTCGACCGCGTGCTCGTGGTCCGTCAGCACCACGGACGTGCCGCTGTGCTCGAGCACGTACGCGATCTCCTCGCGGTGCAGCCTGGCGTTGACCGGAACCGCGACCAGGCCGGCGTGCCAGACCGCCCACAGGGCCTCCAGGTACTCCGGCCGGTTGCCCATCACGATGCCGACGCGGTCTCCAGGCCGCAGCCCGAGACGCTCGCTCAGACCCGCGGCTGCCGCGGCCGTCCGGGCAGCGAACTGCGCCCAGGAGGCGTGCACCCGGGTGCCGTCGGCGAGCGCCGGCTCATCCCCGAACCGCTTGCCGTTGCGTTCGACCCACGACGCGAGGTTCATGCGCGCCACCTCTCCCTGGAGCTGCGTCCCGTCGGCCGGATGCTGCCGCGGTGGCACTGGCAGGGCAACCTGGCGAGGACTACCGTCCCGCCATGCCTCGCCCGCAGAGCCTGACCCGGCTGCCCGTGACCGTGCAGGCCCCCCGGTGAGGCTCAGCTCCGAGCAGGCCAGCGCCCGGTTGGCGGCGCACGTGCACGGCGTGCTCGCCACCCTCCATCCCCGGCGCGGTCCGGACCCCCAGCCGGTCGTCTACGCCGTCAGCGAGGACGGTCACGTCGGGGTCCCGATCGACAAGGTCAAGCCCAAGGCGTCCTCCCGGCTCCAGCGCGAGGACAACCTTGACGCCGACCCGCGCGGGGCACTGATGATCGAGCACTGGGACACCGCCGACTGGTCACGGCTGTGGTGGGTCCGCGCAGACCTCGAGCACGTGGCGAACCCCCCGGTCGCGCTGACGGACGACCTCGCTGAGCGTCTCGCACGCACGGTGCCGCAGTACGCCGACAAGCCGTTCCACCGCGTGCTCGTCTGCCGCATCGTCAACGTCACAGGGTGGTCCGCCTCCGAG
>JAOPWI010000053.1 GCA_025965755.1 Frankiales bacterium
GGTGGCCTGGGTGGCGGGCGCGACCGGCAACTGCTCGGACCGGGCCTGCGCCGAGCCGTTCCCGTTGCCGGCGGACCCGTTTCCGCCCGGGGTCTCCTCGGGCACGTAGTCCGACAGGAACTCGCGCCACTGCTCCGACACGCTGCTCGGGTCCTTGAGGTACTGCTGGTGGATCTCGTACACGAGCCACTCGTTGGCACCGAAGTCCGCCTGCTGGCCCGGCTGCGTCGACACCCTGCGGTTCGCCTCTTCCCGATGTGCCCGAAGAGCGCGCTCCGAGCGTGTTGTGGCTGGTGGACTCCTGCGTGCAACGCGCGTGCGCCACACCGCCTGTCAAGGCTACTCCCGCCCGGACTGCTCCTGTGCCGCCCGGTCGGGGGCGGGCGGGTCCACCTCGTAGGCCCGCACGTCCTGGACCAGCCGGCGCTGCAGCTGCTCGGCCGGCGGGGGCCCGGAGGAAACCTGCGGGGCGTCGGAGGGAACCTGCGGGGCGTCGGGTTCGGTCGTCATGCCCGGACGCCTACCCGTACCCGGTGGGCGACACTCGACGGGTGGCACTCACCCGGCGCGTCCCCGCCCTGCTGATGGCGGTGGCCCTGCTGGCGGCCTGCGCAGGCGGCGGCGACGACGCGCCGGACCGCCGGCCGGACCGGGCCGCGGCCACGAGCCCGCCGGCGTCGGCCAGCCCGCCGGCCGTCGCTCCGGCAGCGTCGCCGCGCTCCCAGCCGCCGCTGTCGTTTCAGAACTGCGGGGGCGGCTTCGCCTGCGCGACCATGCCCGTGCCGCTGACCGACGCCGACCCGAGCAAGGGCACCGTCGATCTCGCCGTGGTGCGCAAGCCGGCCCGCCGGACCGCAGCCCGGATCGGCTCCCTGGTGGTCAACCCCGGTGGGCCCGGCGCGAGCGCCGTGGACTACCTGCGGGCGGCGTACGAGGGGCTGCCGGACGCCGTGCTCGACCGCTTCGACCTGGTGGCCTTCGACCCGCGCGGGGTGGGCCGCAGCGCGCCGGTGCGGTGCGCGTCGACCGGCGAGCTGGACCGCTACTTCGCCCTCGACCCCACGCCGGACGACGCCGAGGAGCTCAAGGCCTTTCAGCAGGGCAACGCCGACTTCGCGGCCGGCTGCGCCGAGCGGTCCGGCCCGGTGCTGGCGTACCTGTCGACCCGGGACGCCGCCGGCGACATGGACCGGCTGCGGCAGGCTCTTGGCGAGAAGAAGCTCACCTACCTCGGCTACTCCTACGGCACCTCGATCGGCGCCGCCTACCTCGACCGCTGGCCCACCCGGGTGCGCGCGATGGTCCTGGACGGCGCGATCGATCCGGCGCTGCGCTGGGACCAGTTCCTCGAGGGGCAGTCCCGGGGCTTCGACGTGGCGCTGCGGGCGTTCCTCGCTAACTGCCAGCAACGGTCCTGCGCCTTCCGGCAGACCGTCCGCGGCGACCTCGGGCAGGCGTTCGACGCCCTGGCCGCCAGGATCGACCGCGACCCGCTGCCAGGGCGCGGCAGCCGCCGGGTGGGGCCGGGGGAGTTCACCCTGGCCGTCGGCTCGGCGCTGTACAGCCGGGAGTACGGCTGGCCGGTGCTGGCCGAGGCGCTCGCTGCGGCCCAGCGGGGCGAGGGCGCGGCGCTCCTGGAGCTGTCCGACGGCTATCTCGAGCGGGGCGACCGTGGCTACGCCAACCTCATCGAGGCGCTGACCGCGGTGAGCTGCCTCGACCGGCCGTGGCCCAAGGATCTCTCGGCCTACCAGGCGCTGGCCAGGAAGGTCGCCCGGGACAGCCCGCGCTTCGGCCCGGCGATCGCCCTGTCGAGCGTGGCCTGCGCCAGCTGGCCGGTCCCGCCGGCCGGCACGCCGCGCAGGGTCACCGCTCCGGGCGCGCCGCCGGTGCTGGTCATCGGCACCACCCGCGACCCGGCCACGCCGTACTCCTGGAGCGTGGCGCTGGCCGGCCAGCTGGAGACCGGCGTGCTGCTGACCTATGACGGCGACGGCCACACCGTTTACCGGGCCGGCGCGCCGTCGTGCGTGACGTCCCGGGTGGACGCCTACCTGCTCACCGGGAAGGTGACTTCCGCCCGCTGCGCTTGAGGTGGGGTGCGGCGTGGCACCTTGCACCTGTGCCTTCGTCGAGCGTCCGTCGCAAGATCGCCATCGCGACCTGGCGCGCACCGCGCGAGGGCCGGCTCTACGCCCGGATGGCCGTCGACGCCTCGGCCGTGCTGGCCCACTGCGCCCGGCTGCGCGCTGAGTCGGGCGTGCGCATGAGCCCCGGCGCGGTCGTCGGCGTGGCCTTTCAGCGCGCCATCGAGCAGGTGCCCGCGTTCCACCACCGCGTCGCCTTCGGCCGGCTGGTGCCCTTCACGTCGTACGACGTGGCGTTCGCGGTTGACATCGAGGCCGGTGCGGACCTCGCGCCGGTCAAGGTGCGGGACGTCGACAGGAAGAGCCTGGTCGACGTCGGCCGGGAGCTGGAGGCCGGCGCGGCCCGGCTGCGCGCCCGGGAGGACCGCGGCTACCGGACCACGAGCGTCATCGCGCGGGCCGTTCCGTGGTTCCTGCTGCGCCCGCTGCTGATGGTGGCCTCGCTGCTCAACGGCGGCATCGGCGTGCGGGCCTTCGGCCAGCCGGCCCACCCACTGGGCTCGCTGATGGTGACCAACATCGGCTCGTTCGGCCTCGACGAGGGCTACGTCGCGCAGGTCCCGCTGGCGCGTACGCCGCTGTACGTCTGCGTCGGAGCCGTGCGGGACGCGCCGATGGCCG
>JAOPWI010000062.1 GCA_025965755.1 Frankiales bacterium
GGAGTTCTGGCTGACGGCGGCGACGGCCGCGACGCCGCTGGTGGCGCTGGCGAGCAACAACGCGCGCACGGCATCCTTCGCCGCGATCGGCAGCGCCGCGGTGGGCATCGTCTACACGGTGAGCCGCTCCCAGGCCAAGCTCGCCGCCCTGAGCGCGGGCGCGGGCGACGGGACGCTCCCGGACACCCGGCGTGCGAGCGTCCTGGACGACGCCTCGGGCACCCTCACCCGCTTCCAGGCGCTGCGGCAGTGGCGGTCGCCCCGGTAGCTGCCGGCGACCCGCCGGCGCCCCCGGCAGACTGGCCCGGTGCCCGGACCGCTGCAGGTGACCTCGCGCCTCGTGCTCCCCGAGTCCGAGCTGTCCTGGCGCTTCTCCCGGTCCTCCGGGCCCGGCGGCCAGTCGGTGAACACCACCGACAGCCGGGCCGAGCTGTCGTTCGACGTGGAGCGGTCCCCCAGCCTGGACGAGCACCAGCGGGCCCGGCTGCTCGAGCGGCTTGCCGGCCGGCTCGTGCACGGGATCGTGACGATCGCGGCGCAGGAGGAGCGCAGCCAGCTGCAGAACCGGGAAGCGGCCGAGCGACGGCTGGCCCAGCTGCTGCGCGAGGGCCTCGCCCCGCCGCCCCCGACGCGCCGCCCGACCCGGCCCACCCGAGGCTCCAAGGAGCGCCGGCTGGCCGGCAAGAAGCTGCGGTCGGCGGTCAAGCGCAACCGGCGCAGCGCCGGTGACGACTGACGCTGGGCGCGCTCGCGGGCACCGTCACCCGGTCGCCGGCGCGCTCTGGCTAGGGCTCGGCGGGCGGCGTCGGGGTGGCGGCCGGCGTCGAGGTCGGGGTCGAGGCCGGGGTGGGGGCCGGCGGCTCCTCGAACGACGGGGGCAGCCGGCGCAGGCGGCCGCTCATGTTGCGGATCAGCGCGATCGTGGCGAGGAACAGCAGGACGATGATGAGCAGCGGCAGAGGGCCGGCGGAGCCGCCCTCGTCCGTGGTCACCGAGGCCAAGCTGGCCGGGAACAGCAGCGGGCTCATGCGGACACCTCCTGGCGAACGCCGGCGAACAGGTCGTCCTCCGGCAGGTCTGTGTCGACCAGCGAGCGGGCCAGCTGGAAGTCCTCCGTCGGCCACACCTCCTGCTGCAGGTCGATGGGGCAGGTGAACCAGCGGCCGTTGGGGTCGACCTGCGTCGCGTGGGCGATGAGCGCCTGGTCGCGGGTGGCGAACCACTCGGAGCACGGCACCCGGGTCGTCAGGCGGCCCCGGTCCTCGGGCTTGTCCTCCCACCTGTCGAGCCACTCGGCGTACGGCGACTCGATCCCGCGGGCCAGCATCGCCTCGTGCAGGGCGACCAGCCGGTCCTTGTGGAAGGTGAGGTTGTAGTAGAGCTTGAGCGGCTGCCAGGGCTCGCCGGCGTCGGGAAAGCGCTCCGGGTCGCCGGCCGCCTCGAAGGCCGCGACCGCGATCTCGTGGCAACGGATGTGGTCCGGGTGCGGGTAGCCGCCGTTCTCGTCGTACGTCGTCATGACGTGCGGCCGCTCGCGCCGCACCACCTCGACCAGCGCCCGGGTGTGCTCCTCGGGGTCGCCGACCGCGAAGCAGCCCTCCGGCAACGGCGGCAGCGGGTCCCCCTCGGGCAGGCCGCTGTCGACCCAGCCCATGAACAGCTGCCGCACGCCGAGAATCTGGCGGGCCTTGTCCATCTCGAGCCGGCGCACCTCGGTGATGTTGTTGGCGATCTCCGGCCGGTCCATCGCAGGGTTGAGCACCGAGCCTCGGGAACCGTCGGTCAGCGTCACGACGAGCACGTCGACGCCCTCGTGGACGTAACGAGCCATCGTCGCCGCGCCCTTGCTCGACTCGTCGTCGGGGTGCGCGTGGACGCACATCAGCCGGAGCTGACCCTGATCGGACTGCGGCACGCTGCCTCCCTGGAGCACTGCTGTAACGATGGTCCCAGAACAGCCAACACCCCGCCCCGCTCCAGGAGTCCCGTGCGCCTGTCCGAGAACCGCTCGCAGCTGGTCCTGACGGTGGTCGGTGCCCTCGTCGGCCTGGCCTTCGCCATCGCGCTGTTCGTCCAGTACGGCCCCGGAACCGACGTCGCGGCCCAGGTCCGCAGCTACGAGGTGCTGTCCGACACCTCCGTACGGGTGGACGTCGAGGTGGCCCGGGACCCGGGCACCAAGGCCTGGTGCGTGCTGCGCGCCCGCGACCGCGAGGGCGCCGAGGTGGGCCGCCGGCAGGTCGACGTGCCGGTGTCGGGCGACCGCAGCACGGTGCTGTCGGTCGCGGTCACCACGACCGGCCGGGCCAACACCGGCGAGCTCGTCGGCTGCGAGGCCGGCTCCGCGCCGCAGCGCGGCTGACCGGGACTCGCCTAGCATCGTGTGACCGTCATCGCACGACGTTCCGACCCGCACCGAGGAGTTCACCGCTGTGACCGAGACGAGGACCGCCAGCGGGCACGCGACCACCTGGCTCACCCACGAGGCGCACCAGCGACTGACGGCGACCCTCGACCGGCTCCAGGGCGCGACCCGCGCGGAGATCGTCGCCAAGATCGAGGCGGCCCGCGAGGAGGGTGACCTCAAGGAGAACGGCGGCTACCACGCCGCCAAGGAGGAGCAGGGCAAGCTCGAGGCCCGCATCCGCCAGCTGACCCAGCTCCTGCGTGACGTCCGGGTCGCGACCGTTCCGGCCGGCGACGTCATCGAGGAGGGCTGCGTGGTCAGCGTCGACTACGGCGACGGTGACGTGGAGCGGTTCCTGTTCGCCAACCGGGAGAACGCCACCGACGAGGGCGGCAAGATCGGCGACCTGGACGTCTACTCCCCCGAGTCGCCCATCGGCCAGGCGCTGGCCGGCCACGCGACCGGCGACACCATCACCTTCGGTCCCCGCGCCATCAGCGTGAAGGTCGTCGCCGTGGAGCCGTACTCGGCCTAGCCGCCGCTGCGGCCCGCGGGCGCAGCCAGCGCACCGGCGGCCACCGCCGGGACGCCTCAGGCGGGCGTGACCGTGTAGGACGCGGCCCGCAGCAGCCCGGCGACCGCCTCGCTGTGCTCGCGGCCGCGGGTCTCGAGCTGCAGGTGCACCTCGACCTCGTCCAGGTGCAAGGTCCGCTCCGTGCGCGAGTGCTCGACCTCGAGCACGTTCGCGGAGGCGTCGGCGAGCACGTGCAGCAGCCGGGCCAGCTCGCCCGGCCGGTCCGGAATGCGCACCCGCAGCTGCAGATAGCGCCCGGCCGCGAGCAGGCCGTGGTGGATGACCTTGCCGAGCAGCAGCGGGTCGATGTTGCCGCCGGACAGCACCGCGACGACCGGCGGGCGGAAGGCCGCGGGATCCGCCATGAGGGCGGCCACGGCGGCCGCGCCGGCCGGCTCGACCACCATCTTGGCGCGCTCCAGGCACAGCAGCAGCGCCCGCGACAGCGCGTCCTCGTCGACGGTGACGACCCGGTCGACCAGCTCGCGGACGTGGCGCAGCGTGTGCTCGCCCGGCCTGCCGACCGCGATGCCGTCCGCGATGGTCGCCATGCTCGCGAGCGGTACGGGGCGCCCGGCCCGCAGCGAGGCCGGGAACGCCGCCGCGGCCCCGGCCTGGACCGCGACGACCTCGACGTCGGGCCGCAGCGCCTTGACGGCCACCGCGATGCCGGACACCAGCCCGCCGCCGCCGGTGCAGACGACGACCGTGCGCACGTCGGGGCACTGCTCGAGCAGCTCCAGCCCGACGGTCCCCTGGCCGGCGATGACGTCCGGGTGGTCGAAGGGGTGCACCAGCACCGCGCCGGTGCGCTCGGCGAACTCCAGCGCGTGCAGCAGCGCCTCGTCGACGGTGGCGCCGGCCAGCTCGACGTGCGCCCCGTACGCCGTCGTCGCGGCGATCTTGGGCAGTGGCGCGGCCTGCGGCATGAAGACGGTGCTGCGGCAGCCGAGCAGGGAGGCGGCCAGCGCGACGCCCTGGGCGTGGTTGCCGGCGCTGGCCGCCACCACGCCGGGAGCCCGCTCCTGCGGCGTGAGCCGGGCGATCCGGACGTAGGCGCCGCGGATCTTGAAGGACCCGGTGCGCTGGAGGTTCTCGCACTTGAGCGACACGGGGCCGCCGACCGCCCGCGACAGCGCCCGGGAGCCCTCCAGCGGGGTGGTGCGGGCGATCCCGGCCAGCAGCTCCCGGGCCGCCCGGACGTCGTCCAGCCCCACCAGGGGTGCCTCGGTGCGGCTCACCGGCTCAGCCTCCCACCGGCGCCCGCGGGGCTGCCGGACGCGCCCGCCGGGCGTCCTGGCGTTCCGGCTGGCCCGGGGGCGGGCAGCGCCGTACCGTTCGGTCGTGACGCAACCCGCGACCGCTCGCCCTGCCCCGACCACCGCCGGTGCGCTTCGCGCGAGCGGCCACGTGCACGAGACCGTCAAGGCCGAGGTCCGGCGCAACCTGATCGCGCGGCTGGCCGCCGGACAGGACACCTTTCCCGGCCTGCTGGGCTTCGAGGACACCGTGCTGCCCGAGGTCGAGCGGGCCCTGCTGGCGGGCCACGACATCGTGCTGCTCGGCGAGCGCGGCCAGGGCAAGACCCGCCTGGTGCGCACCCTGACCGGGCTGCTCGACGAGTGGACGCCGGTCATCGCGGGCTGCGAGATCAACGACCACCCCTACGCCCCGGTCTGCGGCCGGTGCACCGCCCTGCTCAGCGAGCTCGGCGACGAGCTGCCCGTGACGTGGAAGCACCGCACCGACCGGTACGGGGAGAAGCTGGCGACGCCGGACACCAGCGTCGGCGACCTCATCGGCGACGTCGACCCGATCAAGGTGGCCGAGGGCCGCACCCTGGGCGACCCGGAGACGGTCCACTACGGCCTGGTTCCGCGCACCAACCGCGGCATCTTCAGCGTCAACGAGCTGCCCGACCTCGCCGAGCGCATTCAGGTCGCGCTGCTCAACGTGCTGGAGGAGCGGGACGTGCAGGTCCGGGGCTACGTGCTGCGGCTGCCGCTCGACCTGCTGGTGGTGGCCAGCGCCAATCCCGAGGACTACACCAACCGGGGCCGCATCATCACGCCCCTGAAGGACCGCTTCGGCACCGAGGTCCGCACGCACTACCCGCTGCGCCTGGAGGACGAGGTCCGGGTCGTCCTGCAGGAGGCGGTGCTCAGCTGGCCCGGCACGCCGGTCGTCGTGCCCGACCACCTGATCGAGATCGTCGCCCGCTACACCCGCCTGGTGCGCGACAGCCCCCAGGTCGACCAGCGCTCCGGCGTCTCGGCCCGCCTCGCGGTCGCCGCCGCCGAGACCGTCGCGGCCTCCGCGGCCCGCCGCGCCGCGATCACCGGCGAGGCCACCGCGGTCGCCCGGGTCTGCGACCTGCCCGGCGTCGTGCCGGCCTCGCGCGGCAAGGTGGAGTTCGAGGCCGCCGAGGAGGGCCGCGAGGCCGAGGTGCTCGAGCACCTGCTGCGCAAGGCCACCGCCGACGCGTTCCGCGGCCTGCTGGCGGGCCTGGACCTGTCGGGCCTGCAGGAGCGCTTCGCGCAGGGCGTGACCGTGGAGACCGGCGACCTGGTTCCGGCCGGCGAGCTGCTGGACCGGCTCGGCCCGGTGCCCGGCCTGTCCGCGCTGCTGCAGCGCCTCGGCGTCGAGCAGGAGTCGCCCGGGCTCGCCGCGGCCGCGCTGGAGTTCGCGCTCGAGGGCCTCTACCTCAACCGCCGGCTGGCCAAGGACGCCGTCGGCGGGCGCGCGGTCTACGGCAGCCGATGAGGGCGGCGCCGCGCGACCCCGGGGTGCCGGACGTCGCCGCCCTGCGCCGCCGGGTGCTCCTGACCGCCGTGGTGGCCATGACGCTGTTCGTGGCCGCGGCCTACACCGTCATGACCCTCGGGGTCTCCGACTTCTGGCTGCTGGTGCTGGCCGTGCTCATCTGGGTCCTGGTGGTCCGGCCGCTCATGCGCCCGGTGCGCGAGGTCGTCGGGCTGCGCCGGCGGCTGGCCTATCAGGCGTTCCTGGAGCAACGGCGCGAGGAGCAGCGGTGAGGCCCCGCTACCGCTACGGCGAGTGGTCCGGCGGGCGCGACCCGCTCGAGCCGCCGTACGACGTGGCGTCCGCGCTGGACGAGATCGGCGACCGGGTGCTGGCCGGGGAGAGCCCGACGCAGGCGCTGCGTGACCTGCTGCGACGCGGCGCCGACGGGCTGCGCGGGTTGGACGACCTGCGCCGGCAGGTCTCCAGGCGCCAGCGCGAGGCCCGGCAGAAGGGCCAGCTGGACGGCACGCTGCAGGAGGTCCGCGAGCTGCTCGAGCAGGCCGTCGAGCTGGAGAAGCAGGCGCTGTTCCCGGACCCGTCCGACGCGGCGCGGATGGCCGAGATGGAGCTGGACACGCTCCCCCGGGACACCGCCCGGGCCGTGCAGGAGCTCAAGCCGTACCCGTGGAGGAGCCCCGAGGCCCAGGCCGCGTACGACGCGATCGAGGACCTGCTGCGGCGGGAGGTGCTGGACAGCCAGTTCCGCGGGATGAAGGACGCGCTGGCGAACGCGACCCCGCAGGACATGCAGGCGGTCAAGGACATGCTGGCCGACCTCAACGCCATGCTGGAGGCCGACGCCCGGGGCGAGCACACGCCCGAGCATTTCCAGGAGTTCCTGGCCAAGCACGGGGACTTCTTCCCGAGCAACCCCGAGACGCTCGAGGAGCTGGTCGACGACCTGGCCCGCCGGGCCGCCGCGCAGCAGCGCCTCATGGACTCGCTCACGCCGCAGCAGCGCCAGGAGCTCGGCGAGCTCATGCAGGGCGCCCTGGACCTGGACCTGCAGGCCCAGATGTCCCAGCTCGGCGACGCGCTGCGCAACGCCCGCCCCGACCTGCCCTGGGGCGGCAAGGAGCGCATGCGCGGCGAGGAGGGCCTCGGCATGGGCGACGCCACCAGCGCGCTCGAGGAGCTGGCCGACCTGGACGACCTGCAAGCGGCGCTCGGCCAGGACTATCCCGGCGCCTCGCTGGACGACGTCGACGAGGACGCCGTCCAGCGCGCGCTCGGCCGGGCTGCCGTCGACGACGTCGCGGCGCTGCGCCGGATCGAGAAGGAGCTGCGGGAGCAGGGCTACCTGGTCCGCGACTCCTCCGGCCGGCTCGAGCTGTCGCCGCGGGCCGTGCGCCGGCTCGGCGCGACGGCCCTGCGCCGGGTCTTCA
>JAOPWI010000070.1 GCA_025965755.1 Frankiales bacterium
CCGCGCGTACGCGCGGCGCGACCAGGCTGGTCCCGCTGGCCACGGCGGTGGCCCGCTGCCAGAAGCCGGGCGGCAGGGCGTCGGGCGAGTTCAGCCCGGCGGCCGCGACCGCGGCGAGCGACCGCACGGTCTGGAAGCCGATCACCGTGATGGCGAAGCTGGGCGTGCCGACCCGGCCGGACAGCCCGTAGTAGACCGAGTTGGCGACCCGCAGGATGCGGGCGGTCAGCGCCGGGTCCATGCTGGCGGCCTTGGAGACGTCGGCCGCGCCGGCGTTGGGGTCATCGACCACGCGGACCACCCGCAGCGCTGCGGCCCGGGACGCGGGCAGCTGGTCGAGCTCCTGCACCAGCCGCTCGACGAGCGTCGGAGCCGACAGCGACGTGGTCACGAAACCACCTCCAGGCGAGGGCGAACGAGCTCGCCGGCGGGGACAGGTCGGCCGAACAGGTAGCCCTGGGCCAGCGGGCAGCCCAGGCGACGCAGCTGCTCGAGCTGCTCCGGGGTCTCGACGCCCTCGGCCACGGCGAGCAGGCCGAGCGAGGCGGCGAGCGAGACGATGGTCGCGAAGACGGGATCAGCGCCGGGGCCGTGGTAGCCGCTGAGAAACGACCGGTCGATCTTGAGCTGGTCGACCGGCAGGTTGCGCAGCAGCGCCAGGGAGGAGTAGCCGGTCCCGAAGTCGTCGAGCGCGATGCGGACACCCAGCCGGCGCAGCGCCTGGAAGGTGCGCACCGCGGCGTCGGGGTCGAGCATGACGACGGTCTCGGTGAGCTCCAGGCACAGCCGGTTGCCCGGCAGGCCGGTCTCGGCCAGCACGCCGGCGACGACCTCGGCGAAGTCGGGCTGGCGCAGCTGGATCGGCGAGACGTTGACGGAGACCGAACCGGGCGGGGCGGCTCCGGAGGCGCCGGACCAGGCGACCAGCTGGCGGCAGGCGGTCTCCAGCACGTGCCGGCCGAGCGTCACGACCAGGCCGTTCTGCTCGGCCAGCTCGACGAAGACCTGCGGCGGAACGGCGCCGCGGATCGGGTGCATCCAGCGCGCCAGCGCCTCGACGCCGGTCATGGCACCGAGCGGGTCGCCGGGCTCGCCGACGGACACGATCGGCTGGTAGGCGACGGTGACCTCGCCGGCGGCCAGCGCCCGGCGCAGGTCGGTGACCAGCGCGAGCCGGTCCTGAGCCTGCTCGCGGGCCTTCTCGTCGAACAGCGCCCAGGAGCCCTTGCCGCTGTTCTTGGCCTGGTACATCGCCACGTCGGCGTCGCGCAGCAGCCCCTCGGCCGAGCCGGCCGCGGTGGGGCCGGTCGACAGCACGACGCCCACGCTGCCACCGATCGCGCACTCCCGGCCGTCCAGCAGCACCGGGCGGCGCAGCGCCTCGAGCAGCCGGTGCGCCACCGGAGCGGCCTCCTGCTCGTTGCTGACCGCGCGGCACAGCACCGCGAACTCGTCGCCGCCGAAGCGGGCCACCAGGTCTCCCTCGCGGACCGCGCCCTTGAGCCGCTCGCCGACCTCGACGAGCAGCCGGTCGCCCGCGTCGTGGCCCAGCGAGTCGTTGACCAGCTTGAAGTCGTCGAGGTCGAGGAACAGCACGGCGAGCGCCTCCTCGCCGTTGGCGAGGTGCACCGCGACCTGCTCCAGCAGCTGCCGGCGGTTCGGCAACCCCGTCAGCGGGTCGTGCAGGGCGCGGTGCGCCAGCTGGCGCTCCCAGGCCAGGCGGTCGGTGACGTCCTCCAGGGTGCCCAGAAAGCCGGCGTCGCGCCCGGAGCTGCGCACCGGGACGACGCGCGCGTGCACCTCGCGCTGCTGGCCGTCGGTGCGGGCCAGGCGCAGCGGCAGCTCGACGCTCTCGCCCATGAGCACCCGACCGAGCGCGGCCAGCGCCGGCTCCAGGTCATCCGGGTGCAGGTGGGACATCCACTGGGTGCCCAGCAACTGCGCCTCGGACAGGCCGTGCATCGCGCAGTAGCGGTCGTTGACGTAGCCCAGGCGCAGGCCTCCGTCGGAGGAGAAGATGCCGATCGGCGCCTGGTCGGCCAGGGCCTGGAAGCGCTCGTAGGACGCCTGCAGCTCCTCGGCGACCTCGTGCACCTCGGTGGTGGCGGTCAGGCGCAGGACCCAGCCGGCGTCCTGCGGCTCGCCGACGGGAACGCCGGTGGCCTCGAGCTGCAGCTTGGTCCCGTCCCGGCGCTCGAGCACGATGCTGCGGCGGGTGGTGCGGACGGCGTCGACCAGGCCGGCGCACTCCACGGCGTCGGCACCGGAACCGGGCGCGAACGGGCTGTGCTGCAGGTTGGCGAACGGCAGCCCGGCGAGCTCCTGCTCGGCGTAGCCGAGCAGCTCCGCGCAGGCGCGGTTGACCCAGCGCACGACCAGCGAGCCGTTCCGCTCGGCGAGCACCGCGAGCGCCTCGGTGTCGTAGCCGGCGAAGGCGGCAAAGACGGCCGGCTCGACGCCCTCCAGCGTCAGCCC
This sequence comes from Frankiales bacterium, assembly GCA_025965755.1. Lineage (GTDB taxonomy): Bacteria > Actinomycetota > Actinomycetes > Mycobacteriales > SCTD01 > RYN-170. The sequence continues at coordinate 2,476 of JAOPWI010000070.1, forward strand.
TCCGTAGGCCGAGACGGCACGTCCGCGCCGGGGCCGCGGCACGGCTGCCCTGCGCCGTTCCACCTCCACGTCGAACTCCCGTCCTGGGCCTGGCGTGTCAGCGGCGTCCTGCCGCTGCAGTAAGTCTTCGGCGTGCGGGCACCGGGAACGAGCACTCATCCGGGTGAGCACCCCCCGGGAGAACTACGGAAGGACCACGAACGCGGTGAGCAGGAGCCAGGCCACGGGGGCGCTCGGCAGCAGGGAGTCGAGCCGGTCCATGAGGCCGCCGTGGCCCGGCAGCAGCGTGCCCATGTCCTTGACGCCGATGTCGCGCTTGACCATCGACTCCCCCAGGTCGCCCAGGGTCGCCGTCAGGGTGAGCGCCAGCCCGTACGCCGCGCCCAGCAGCGGCGAGGCGTCCAGGAGCGTGGCGAACAGGATCGCGCCGCCGACCGCGCACGCCGCGCAGGACCCGGCGAAGCCCTCCCAGGACTTCTTGGGCGACACCGAGGGGGCCATCGGGTGCTTGCCGAACAGCACCCCGGCCGCGTAGCCGCCGACGTCGCTGCACACCACGGTGGCGATGAACACGGTCACCCGGCGCGGCCCGTCCGGGGGCGCGGCGAGCACGGCGCAGAATCCGGCCAGGAACGGCACGTACGCCGCCGTGAACACCGAGGCGGCCAGGTCGCGCAGGTAGCCCTCGGCCGGCTCGGCCAGCCGCCACACCACGCACGCCAGCACGGTGAGCAGCAGGCCCAGCAGCAGCGCGTCGGAGCCCTCGCGGTAGGCCAGCACCAGCATCCCGGCGCCGCCGCCCAGCAGGGGCACCAGCATGGGCCTGGCGCCGAGCTGGCGCAGCGCCTTGACGATCTCGTACGTGCCGAGCCAGGCGGCCGCGATGAGCACACCGATGAACAGCCAGCGGTAGGGCGAGAACAGCGGAACCGTGATGAGCAGCCCGAGAACCACCGCGACGCCGATGGCGGCCGGCAGGTTGCGTCCGGCGCGACCGCCGGTGCGCTTGCCCGGTGCCCCCTCGTAGGAGGGAGCGGTCTCGATGGCGGACATCAGACCTCGAGCAGCTCGGCTTCCTTGTGCCTGAGCAGCTCGTCCACGGCCGCGACGTACTGCCCGGTGGTCTTCTCGAGCTCCTTCTCCGCGCGGGTGACCTCGTCCTCGCCCGTCTCGCCGTCCTTGACCAGGCGGTCGAGCTCCTCCTTGGCCTTGCGGCGGATGTTGCGGATGGAGATCTTGGCGTCCTCGGCCTTGTTGCGCGCGACCTTGATGAACTCGCGGCGCCGCTCCTCGGTGAGCTGAGGAAAGACGATCCGGATGATCGTGCCGTCGTTCGTCGGGTTGACGCCGAGGTCGGAGTTGCGGATCGCCGTCTCGATCAGCCCCAGCGAGCCCTTGTCGTACGGCGCGACGATGGCCATCCGGGGCTCGGGCACGGTCAGTGACGCGAGCTGGATCACCGGGGTCATGGCGCCGTAGTAGTCCACGACGATCTTGTTGAACATGGCCGGCGTGGCCCGGCCGGTGCGGATGCCGCCGAAGTCGTCCTTCGCGACGGTGACCGCCTTGTCCATCTTCTCCTCGGCGTCCAGGAGGGTGTCGTCGATCACGCGCTGCCTTCTTCCGTCCCGCTGCTTACCAAGGTCCCGATCTTCTCACCGCGGACGGCCCGGCCGATGTTGCCCTCCGCGAGCAGGTCGAACACGACGATCGGCAGGCCGTTGTCCATGCACAGGCTGATCGCGGTCGCGTCCGCGACCTTCAGCCGGCGCTCCAGCACCTCTTCGTAGGACAGCACGTCGAACTTCACCGCGTCGGGGTTCTTGCGCGGGTCGTCGTCGTAGACGCCGTCGACCTGCTTGGCCATGAGCACGCACTCCGCGCCGATCTCCAGCGCCCGCTGGGCGGCTGCCGTGTCGGTCGAGAAGAACGGCGCGCCCAGGCCGGCGCCGAAGATGACGACGCGTCCCTTCTCCAGGTGGCGGACGGCGCGACGCGGGACGTACGGCTCGGCGACCTGACCCATGGCGATGCTGGTCTGCACCCGCGTGTCGACGCCCTGCTTCTCCAGGAAGTCCTGCAGGGCCAGGCAGTTGATGACGGTGCCCAGCATGCCCATGTAGTCCGACCGCGGCCGGTCCATGCCCTGCTCGGTCAGCTCCGCGCCACGGAAGTAGTTGCCGCCGCCGATGACGATGGCGACCTGCACGCCGGTGCGCACGACGTCGGCGATCTGGCGGGCGATGGCCTGCACCGTCTTCGGGTCGACGCCCATGGCGCCGCCCCCGGCGAAGGCCTCGCCGGACAGCTTCAGCAGAACGCGCTGGTAGGCCCGCCCCGACGACGGGGAGGCCCCCTCCACGGTCTCGCTCATGTGGTGGGGACCTCCCTGTCGTCGGATCTGGCGGGAACGTACTCGGTCGCGCTAGGCCTGCCCGACCTTGAAGCGCGCGAAGCCGGTGAGGCTCACGCCGGCCTCCTCGAGCACCTTGCCGACGGTCTTCTTGTTGTCCTTCGCGAAAGCCTGCTCCAGCAGGACGGAGTCCTTGAAGAAGCCGGTCACGCGGCCCTCGACGATGCGCGGCAGGGCAGCCTCGGGCTTGCCCTCCTCGCGGGCGGTCGCCTCGGCGATCTCGCGCTCCTTGGCGACGACGTCCTCCGGCACCTCCTCGCGGCTGACGTAGGTCGGCGAGAAGGCCGCGATGTGCTGCGCGACGTCCTTGGCGATGCCGGCATTCTCCGCGGACAGCTCGACGAGCACGCCCAGCTGCGGCGGCAGGTCGGGGTTGGTCTTGTGCAGGTACAGCCCGACGTAGGGCGCCTCGAAGGTCGTCACGCGACGGACCTCGATCTTCTCGCCCATGCTGGCGTTGGCGTCGGTGAGCACCTCCGACAGCGGCTTGCCGTCGACCTGCACGTCGACCACCGCGGTGGCGTCGTTGCTGCCGAAGGCGGCGTCGACGACGCGCTGCGCCAGCTCGCCGAACTTCGCGCTCTTGGCCACGAAGTCGGTCTCGCAGTTGAGCTCGAGCAGCGTGCCCTTGGTGGTGCCCTCGAGCTTGGCGATGACCAGGCCGTTGGAGGCGGCGCGCCCCTCGCGCTTGGCGACGCCCTTGAGGCCCTTGATGCGGAGCTGCTCGACGGCCTTGTCGTAGTCGCCGTCGGCCTCCACGAGCGCGTTCTTGCAGTCGGTCATGCCTGCGCCGGTGGCCTCGCGCA
>JAOPWI010000090.1 GCA_025965755.1 Frankiales bacterium
TGCGCGCCGTCACCGGCCGCGCCGCTAGGTGGGCGGGCACGTCCCAGCCGCCGCCGGCGAGCCCCGGATCGCGCAGGCCGAGGTCCCGGACGAGCTCCGCGCGGCGCTGCGGGTCCGCCCGGTCCACCAGCGCCAGGACGGGCGCCTCGACGGGACGTTGCCACGGCCCCTCGACGCGGTCGGCCACGACCAGCCCGTAGGGCGCCTTCCCCCGCGCCGGCGACGTCGACGGGGCGGTTGAGCTGTCGTGGAGGCGGGGGAAGGCGCGGTCCGGCCGGGTGAACGTCCACGCGCTCGGCCGCCGCTCGTCCTGCATCGCCAGCAGGTCCGCCGGCGATGGCGGGCGGGCCAGCGGCGCAGCCTCGGATCGAGCCGCCTCCACCTGCCGCCACGCCGGCGGGTCCACCTCCGGCACGGGCCCGGCCTGCGGGCCGTTCGGCGGCGCGACCCACAGCGTCCGGCCCGGTGTGCAGAGGCCGGCGAGCAGCCCGGCGGTGGTGCGGCCGGTGCGCGCGGCCAGCAGCACGTCCCGCCCGGCCCGTACCGCGTCGACGGCCTCCGCCTGCCCGGCCCACGGCTCGGCGTAGCCGAGCAGGTGCAGCGCCTCCGGCAGCTCCACCGGCCCGTCCGCGCGGACCGGCCAGCGCGGGAAGACGGGTTTCGGCCAGAAGTACGGCAGGTCGTCGGGCGCGTCCGGGAACAGCGGCCGGTAGTACGCCGGGTCCTTGCGCACCAGCGCGCTGCGGTGCGACAGGTGCAGCTGCTCGAGCCCCCACCAGGGCGGCAGGTCCTCGTACGTCCCGTCGCCCCAGCCGAGCAGCTGCGGCGCGACCGAGTCGGCGTACCCGCGCCGGGTCCACTCCCGGCAGTTCTCCAGCCCGTACGCGACGAGGGCCGGGATGAAGCCGCGCCACATCTTGACCGCCGGGTGGCTCTTCCAGGCGTACGTCGGCCAGGTCAGCGCGCGCAGGATCTGGAAGGTCTCGACCCGCTGTTTGCCGAGCCGGCGGTCGTCGAGGACGACGCAGCTGGTCCGCAGGTCCGGGTAGGGGACGAAGGTCTGCACCCGTCAGATCTGCTCCAGGAACCCCCGGATCATGCTCATCGTGTCCTCCGGGTGCTCGAACTGCGGCACGTGCCCGCAATCCTCGAGCACGATCTGCCCGGCGCTCGGCAGCGCGTCCGCGACGTGCCGGGCGAACGACGAGGGCACCAGCCGGTCGCGGTCCCCCCAGATGAACAGCGCGGGGGGCGTGAGCCCCGGCAGCCGCTGCCAGAAGCCGTTCTTGCCGTACGCGTCCTCGAGGTAGATCTGCCGCGCGCAGCTGTAGAACGCGACCCGGTGCCTGGGCTTGCGCATTACCCGGCGGGCCTCGTCCGCGGCCGCGTCGTACCACGGCCGGGGCAGCCGGTCCGGCTCGCTGAACATGGCGCGGATGCCTTCGACGACCATCCGGTGCGTCATCTGCGGCATCGGCAGCCGGGCGAGGTCCGGGCTCGCGAAGCGGACCAGCGGCACCCACTGGCGCAGCCGGCGGAAGGCCGGCGAGGGCGTGAGCAGCACGAGCGCCTTCACCGACTTCGGGTGCTGGAGCCCGGCTTCGAGCGCGATCCGCCCACCCAGCGAGTTGCCGATGAGAACGGCGCCGCGGCTCTTCGTCGCCGTCTGGAAGGCCTCCACCCAGGCCGCGAACCAGGCCGGGTTGTATGGGGAGGCCGGCGCCTCGGACGCGCCGAAGCCGGGCAGGTCCGGCGCGAGGACGCGGTGGTCGACGGCGAGGTCGGCGAGGACGGGCAGCAGCGAGGCGTTGGTCGCGCCGAGGCCGTGCAGCAGCAGCACGGGAGGGGCGTCGGCCGGACCGGCCTCCAGGTACAGCGTGCGGACGTTCATCGCGCGTACCTCGAGCGCCCGCGGGTGCGTGGTGGGCCGCTCCTCGTCGCCCGCGAACAGCCCGTCCAGCTGCAGGGCGAGCGCGAGGTCGCCGCGGACGGTCAGCCGGCCCTGCAGGAAGGCGTCGACGCCGGAGATGCGCGCGGACACGACGTCGGCCAGCACGTCGGGTGCGGCGGTGACCGTCAGCGTCGGCTTCTGCGCCGCGCCGCGGCGGGCCCGCCCGCGGCCGTGCGAGAGCGAGACGGTCCAGGTGCCGCCGCCGCCGGTGTCGAGGACCACCGTCGCCTCGCGGAACGCCAGCACCGTGCCCTCCAGCCCGCGGCGCAGGTGGCTGGCGAGCAGGTGGTCAAGGTCGACGGCCTGCGAGATCACGTCGCGGACGCTAGCGAGTCCAGGGGCGGCCGCCGGTCAGGCCAGCGCAGCGCTGCTTCGAGTCGTGCCGCGAGCCGGAGCAGCAGGGCGTCCTCGCCGGGCCGCGCGACGAGCTGCACGGCGAGCGGGAGCCCGTCCGCGTTCACGCCGGAGGGGATCGACAGGGCCGGCTGGCCGGTGACGTTCCACGGGGCGGTGAACGGGGTGACGCGGCCGGCGAGAGCGAGCGTCCGCATGCCGGTGAGCGCGCCCACCGGCATCGGCGGGTGCGGGATCGTCGGCAGCACCAGCACGTCGGCACCACCGGGCAGCACCGACAGCCGCTGCGCCGCCTCGTCGCCCAGCCGCCGCGCGCGGGCGAGCAGCGCGTCGGGCATTCGGGCGCCCATCGCCGCGACGGCGCGGGTGCGCGGCTCGACGCAGGACGGATCGACCAGCCGTACCAGGTCGTCGCGGGTCCCGCGCGCGTACCGGGTCAGGAAGCTCTCGCCGACGCCGCTGTACGAAGGCACCGCCTCGAACACCTCGTGACCCTGGTCGCGCAGCACCTCGAGCACCTCGTCGAGCGCCCGCCGCACCTCGGCGTCCACGGGAGTGGGGGCGCCACCCTTGACCGTCCAGCCGATGCGGAGCGGTCCGGGCTCGGGCAGGTCCGAGCCCAGCGCGCCGGCCGTGAGGACGTCCAGCACGACCGCGGAGTCGGCGACCGTACGGGTGAGGCAGCCGAACGAGGACAGGCCCTGCCAGTGCTCGGCGTCGTCACCCGCGAGGCCCACCGGTACCCGCCCGCGCTGCGGCTTGAGGCCGACCAGCCCGCAGCAGGCGGCCGGGATGCGGATGGAGCCGCCCCCGTCGGAGGCGGTCGCGGCGGCGACCATGCCTGCGGCCACGGCAGCAGCCGAGCCGCCGGAGGAGCCGCCGGGCGTGCGGGAGACGTTCCACGGGTTGCGGGTGGCGCCGAACGTCACCGACTCCGTGAACGGCCACAGGGCGAGCTCGGGCAGGTTCGTCGTGCCGACGATCACCGCGCCGGCCGCGCGCAGCCGCCGGACGAGCTCAGCGTCGCGCGGCGCGGCAGGCTCCGGCGAGGCGGTGCCCATGGAGGCGCCCACGCCCACCACCGGCACGTTGTCCTTGACCGCGATCGGGATGCCGAGCAGCGGCCGGTCGTCCTGCGCCGCGTCGGCCGCCTCCGCCTCGGCGCGCGCGGCGTCGGCCAGCACGGTCCGGAACGCGCGCAGCCGGCCGTCGTACCGGTCGATCCGGTCGAGGCAGATCTGGAGCAGCTCGACCGCCGTGATGCGGCCGGAGCGCAGCAGCTCGCGCTGCCCGACGACGCCGGCGTACGCGACCTCGACCGCGTCCACCTGACTATGCGGTCTTGCGCTTGCCGCCGGGGCCCTCGAGACCCTCCGGCGCCTTGCCCGTGATCTTCATCTTCGCGGTGGCCGTGCCGCGGGTGGCGAGCAGCCGGGCGACGGCCATGGCCACGCCGCTGGCCGCGGCCCAGGAGATGGCCTCGCTCCACGGCGTGCCGGGGGAGGCGGGGTCCGCCGGCGGCTCGGAGTGCTTGGTCTTCTTCCAGGCCGCGCCGAGCGCCTTGTCGCTGACCTTGCGCACGACGATGCCCGTCGCGATGCCGACCAGCTTGGAACCGACTGCCATGTCACTCCTCCACGTCTGTGCTGTTGACCATGCCTTGCCCGGGGTAGCGGTCGGGAACCACCCCCTTGACCCGGAGGCAGCGATGAGCGACGACCTGTAGAACGGCGACGTGGTCACCTGGAACAGCTCCGGCGGCCAGGCGGTCGGCACGGTGAAGAAGAAGATCACCAGCGAGACCGACGCCGGCGGCCGGCACGTACAGGCGAGCAAGGACGAGCCGCAGTACCTCGTGCAGAGCGACGAGAGCGGCGGCGAGGCGGTCCACAAGCCGGGCGCCCTGCACAAGAAGTAGGCAGTCCTCCTCAGGACGGCCCCACCTGCGACACCGACGCCACCGCCAGCACCCTGCGCCAGGGCCAGGCGTACCTGCTGCTGGTGCCGGTCGCGGTGCCGCTCTACGCGCTGTGCACGATGACGGCGGTCCGCGACTGGGACGGCGTCAGCTTCTGCTTCTGAGCGCGGCGATCAGCGCGGCCGGGTCGCGGGTGCCCACCACCCAGTAGGGCGTGTCGTCCGCGGGGTCGGTCACGAGCACCCGCACGGCGCTGTGCAGCCACGGCCGGCTGACGAGGAACGCGTTCCGGTCGGCGCTCGGGCCGGCCTGCCGGCGCAGCTGCTCGCGGTCGAGCGCCACGGCATCCCCGAGGTGGGCGAGCTCGATGCGCGCGCCGGGCACGGTCAGCACGCCGTCCGCGACGCGCACGCGCCCGCGGGAGCCGAAGGCGAGCAGCAGCACGGTCAGCGGGACAAGGACGGCGTACGGGACGACGGCGCGCGTGCCGGGGGCGCCGGAGTGCAGCTCGGCGGCGACCAGCGTGGCCAGCCCGATCGCGCTGGGCCACCACCACCAGGGGACGATCCAGCGCTCCTCGTAGCTCACTTCAGGAAGGGGATCTTGACCGGCAGGTCGCGCAGCCCCGTGGTGAACGCCTTGACGTAGTCGGTGACGACGGTGGGCACGAGCGTCTCGGCGAGGATGCCGCCGACCGCGTCGGCGCCGACGACGTACCGGGCCATGGGCAGCGGGTTCGACAGCGCGATGCGGATCGTGCGGGCCACCCAGACCGGGTCGGGTAGCCGCTTGGTCTGCGCGCTCAGGGCCTCGCTGCGGGCGTACGCGGCGGCGTAGCGGGCGCTGGACGGCTCGGGCAGCGAGCCGGCCTCCGCGGCGGACCAGATGTCGGTGCCGAACATGCCCGGCTCCACCAGGACCACCCGTACGCCGTCCGCCTCGACCTCCATGCGGAGCGCATCCGTCACGGCCTCGAGGCCGTGCTTGCTGGCGCAGTACCAGCCCATCAGCGGCGTCGACAGCCGGCCGGCGACCGAGCTCACGTTGACGATCCGGCCCTCGCCGCGCGCCTTCATCCCGGGCAGCACGAGGCGGGCGATGCGGATCGGCGCGACGAGGTTGGTCTCGAGCTGCGCGCGCACCTGCTCGTCGGTGATGTCCTCGACGGCGCCCGCCTGCGCGTAGCCGGCGTTGTTGACGACCGCCCACAGCCGGCCGTCGGTCATCTCCTCGACCGTGGCGAAGCCCGCTTCGGTGGACGCCGCGTCGTTCACGTCGAGCTCCACCGTCCGGACCTCGACGTCGCGGTCGGCGGCCGCCTTCTGCACCAGCTCGGCCTTCGCCGCGCTGCGGACGGTGCCGATCACGTCGTACCCGGCCCCCGCGAGCTCGAGGACGGTGACAAGGCCGATGCCGCTGTTGGCGCCGGTGACGACGACGGACCTGCTCATGGAGTGCTCCAGCCGGTAGGGATCGCGACGCTACTGTGCTGCCCGTGCTCGAGGTCGCTGTCACCAGGCTGGACCCCGAGGTCCCCCTGCCCGCGTACGCGCACCCCGGCGACGCCGGCTGCGACCTCGTGACCACGGTGGACGTGGAGCTGCAGCCGGGGGAGCGGGCGCTGGTGCCGACCGGCATCGCGCTCGCGCTGCCGGAGGGGTACGCCGCCTTCGTGCACCCGCGGTCGGGCCTCGCGGCGCACCACGGCGTCTCCATCGTGAACAGCCCTGGCACGATCGACGCCGGGTACCGCGGCGAGGTGAAGGTCGTCCTGATCAACTCCGACCCGTCCGCTCCCGTCCGTCTGCGCCGGCTCGACCGGGTCGCGCAGCTGGTGGTGCAGCGGGTCGAGCAGGTCGTGTGGCGCGAGACCGGCGAGCTGCCGGACTCCGCGCGAGGGCAAGGCGGGCACGGCTCCACCGGGGGCCATGCCGCCGGTCAGACAGAGAGTGGATGAGACGTGTTCGGACGCAAGAAGAAGGACGACCTGGAGGACTACGCCCTCGACCCCGAGGACCAGGCGCTCGAGGACGCGGAGCTGCTGGCGATCATCGACGCGCAGCTCGACACTGAGCCGGACGACGGGGCCGCGACGGAGGTCGGCCGGCCGCAGGGCCCGTGGGACAGCGAGGACGCGCCCGAGGACGACGTCCAGCGCATCGATCTGGGCGGGCTGCTCGTGCCGGTGCCGGAGGGCACCGAGGTGCGCGTCGACGTCAGCCCTGAGGGCGAGGTCGTGGCCGCGACGCTCGTGCAGGGCGAGTCCACGATGCAGGTCAACGCCTTCGCCGCGCCGCGTCGCTCCGGCATCTGGGGTGAGGTGCGGGCCGAGATTGCCGACGCGCTGAACGGCGGTGGCGGCTCGGCTCAGGAGGCCGAGGGCCCGTACGGCACCGAGCTGCACGCGCAGGTCCCGGCCGAGGTGCCGGGGGAGGGCGTGCAGCTGACGGCGGCCCGCTTCCTCGGCGTCGACGGGCCGCGCTGGTTCCTGCGGGCGCTCCTGGCCGGGCCTGCAGCCAGTGACCCCGCGGCCGCTGCCGGGCTGGAGCAGGTGCTGCGCGACGTCGTCGTCGTGCGCGGGAACGAGGCCATGGCGGTGCGCGACCCGCTGCCGCTGCGGCTGCCCTCCGACGTGACGGAGGCGGCCGAGGCTGCCGCCACCGAGCAGGCCGGGCTGGACATGCCCGAGCGCGGCCCCGAGATCACCGAGACCCGCTGAGCCGGTCGTACGCTGGTCGGATGACCGCTGTCGAGAAGGAGCCCGGCCGCTTCCGGCGCGCGCTGTCGCGGTTCACGGCCGACGAGCAGGAGCTCGACGGGCAGTCGCTGCAGGACGAGGCGGTCTCGGCCGGCGCGACGCACGTGGCGCAGTGCTCGGCCGGCGCGCCCGTCTGCGTCGCCGGTCAACTGCGCGTCGTCGTCCTGCGGCCGCGGGCCGGCGTGCCGACGCTCGAGGCCGAGATGTACGACGGCACCGGCACGGTCACGCTGATCTGGCTGGGGCGTAGGCGGATCCGCGGCATCGAGCCCGGGCGCGCCCTCGTCGCCCGTGGTCGGCTGACCAAGCACGACGGTCGGCCGACCATCTACAACCCGTCGTACGAGCTGCGTGCCGGTGCCTGAGACGGAGCCCGAGACCGTCTCCGGCGAGAAGCCGCTCGGCCCCGCTCTCGTCGAGCAGCTCGGCGGCAAGCGCGGTCTGGTCGACAGCGGCCTGCCCGCGGTCGTGTTCGTCATGGTCAACGCGCTCGTCGACATCGCCGCGTCGCGTTCGACGGCGCTGCGCGCGGCCATTGCCGCCGCGGTCCTCAGCGGCGTGGCGATCGTCGTGCTCCGCCTGGTGCGCAAGGAGACCGTGCAGCAGGCGGTGTCCGGCTTCCTCGGGCTCGGCCTCGCGGTCTTCTTCGCGGCGCGGTCCGGCGAGGCACGCGACTTCTTCAAGCCGGGGATCTACATCAACGCCGGCTACGCCGCCTTCTTCCTCGGCTCGGCGCTGGTCGGCCGGCCGCTCGTCGGGGCCATCTACGCGGCCGTCGACGGGCTCGGCGACACCTGGCGTACGGTCCCGCGGCTGCGCCGGGTCTTCACCGTGGCGACCATCGGCTGGGCGCTGGTGTTCGCGCTGCGCGGCGTCGTGCAGACGCTGTTCTACAACGCCGACCGGCCGGACCTGCTGGCCATCAGCAAGCTCGCGCTCGGCTGGCCGCTGACGATCGGCGCGGTGGCGCTGACGGTCGGCTACGTCCGGCGCTCGCACCGGATCGCCGAGGAGTCCGCGGCGGCCTGAGCCGGCAGGCAAGGTTGGTGCTCGGGCAGCGTTGCCACACCGGCAACATCCACCGGCGCGTTGCCAAGCCGGCAACACGTCCGCGCACGGTGCCCGCCAGGCGTGGCGAGCGGGCGATCAGCCGCTGAGCAGGCCGTGCAGCTCCGTCTCGACGTCGGTGGTCGCGACCAGCAGCAGCTCGTCGCCGCCTTCCAGCGCGATGTCCGGCGCCGGCACGATGACGCGCCCCTCGCGCAGGATCGCGACCAGCGCGACGTCCTGCGGCCACGGAACGGTGCCGACCATCTTGCCGACCAGCGGCGCGTCGGCTGCGAGGGTCAGCTCCACCAGGTTGGCTTCGCCCTGCCGGAGGGTGAGCAGCCGTACGAGGTCACCGACAGAAACGGCCTCCTCCACCACGGCGGCGAGCAGGCGCGGTGAGGAGACGGAGACGTCCACACCCCAGGACTCGTTGAACAGCCACTCGTTCTTCGGGTGGTTGACGCGGGCCACGACGCGATCCACGCCGAACTCGGTCTTGGCCAGCAGGGAGACGACGAGATTGACCTTGTCGTCGCCGGTGGCGGCCACGACCACGTCGCAGCTCTGAATGCGGGCCTCGACGAGGGTATCGAGCTCACAGGCGTCGGCCAGCAGCCACTCGGCTCCGGGCACTGTGTCGACCTTCAGCGCGCGCGGCTCGCGCTCGATGAGCAGGACCTCGTGGCCGTTGCCGAGCAGCTCGGCCGCGATGGAGCGGCCCACATTGCCGGCGCCGGCGATGGCGACGCGCATCAGCGCTCACTCTCCTGCGGTGCGGCCGCGCAGATCGCTACGACCTCGTCGAGCCGGGTCGACTCCACGAGCAGGTGCACGAGGTCGCCTTCCTGAATCAGCGTGCCGGCGTCGGGCAGCTTGCCCTCCCCGAGGCGGGTGAGCAGCCCGACGCGGGCGCCCGTGGCCTGCTCGAGCCTGCCGACGTGGGTGCCGACCCAGTCCGGTGAGACGGCGACCTCCGCGAGCGCGACCTTGCCGCTCGGGTCGCGCCACTCACTGAGCAGACCCTCGGGGATCAGCCGGCGGATGACCTGCTCGGCGGTCCAGCGCACCGTGGCGACCGTCGGGATGCCGAGTTTCTGGTAGACCGCCGCACGGTTGGCGTCGTAGATGCGGGCGACGACGTTGTCGACGCCGAAGGTCTCTCGGGCCACCCGGGCCGCGATGATGTTGGAGTTGTCGCCGCTGCTCACGGCGGCGAAGGCGTCGGCCCGCTCGATGCCGGCCTCCACCAGCGTGTCGCGGTCGAACCCGACGCCGGTGACCTTGGTGCCGGCGAACTCTGGAGCCAGCCGGCGGAAGGCCGACGGGTCCCGGTCGATGACTGCGACGCTGTGGCCCAGCTTCTCCAGCCCGCGGGCCAGGGCCGAGCCGACGCGACCGCAGCCCATGATCACGACGTGCACGGGTGGACCTCTCGCAGACATGTTGCCCCGGCGCTTGCCAGGGCCGCGCCGCACGCTACACGCGGTGAGGCAGCCGCCACTGCGTCCCCGTACGCTTTCGGCCGTGTCCACTGCAGGCGACCTCCTCAAGCGCCTCGTCATCGGCCGTGCGCTCCGCAGCGACCGGCTCGGCGAGACCCTGCTGCCCAAGAAGATCGCCCTGCCGGTGTTCGCCAGCGACGCGTTGTCGTCCGTCGCCTACGCGCCGGACGAGATCTTCCTGACGCTGTCGATCGCGGGCCTGGCCGCCTACAGCTTCTCGTGGAAGATCGGCCTCATCGTCGCGGTGGTCATGCTGACCGTCGTCGCGTCGTACCGGCAGAATGTGCACGCCTACCCGAGCGGTGGCGGTGACTACGAGGTCGCGACGGTCAACCTCGGCCCCCGGGCCGGGCTGACGGTCGCCAGTGCGCTTCTCGTCGACTACGTGCTCACCGTCGCGGTGTCGGTCTCGTCCGGCGTGCAGAACGCCGCCTCCGCCATCGGGTTCGTGCGCGGGCACGAGGCGATCGTCGCGGTGGGGCTCGTCCTGCTGCTCATGGCCGTCAACCTGCGCGGCGTCAAGGAGTCGGGGTCCGCCTTCGCCGTCCCGACGTACGGCTTCATGATCATGATCCTCGGGATGACGGCGTACGGGCTGAGCCGGCACTTCTTCGGCACGCTCCCGCTTGCGGAGAGCGCCAAGTACACGATCGTGCCGGAGAGCGGGTTCCAGCACGGGTTCACCGGGCTGGCCTCGGCGTTTCTGCTGCTGCGCGCCTTCTCCTCGGGCTGTGCGGCGCTGACGGGTGTGGAGGCCATCAGCAACGGCGTCCCGGCGTTCAAGAAGCCCAAGAGCCAGAACGCGGCGGCGACGCTGCTCCTCATGGGCGGCGTCGCGGTCACCATGCTGATCGGCATCATCGCGTTGGGCAACATCACCCACCTGCGCTTCGTCGACTCGGTCAACACCGGCGCCCGGCTCATGCTCGACGGGCGGCTGCTCCCGGCGGACGTCCACCAGGACACCGTGATCAGCCAACTGGCCAGGGCGGTGTTCGGCGGCCAGTCGCTGTTCTTCTACATGACGGTCGCGTTCACCGGGATCATCCTGATCCTGGCGGCGAACACGGCGTTCAACGGCTTCCCGGTCCTCGGCTCGATCCTCGCCAAGGACGGCTTCCTGCCGCGTCAGCTGCACACCCGCGGCGACCGGTTGGCGTACAGCAACGGCATCGTCCTGCTGGCCGGGTTCGCGATCGTCCTCATCATCGCGTTCAACGCGCAGGTGACCCGGCTGATCCAGCTGTACATCGTGGGCGTGTTCATCTCGTTCACGCTCAGCCAGACCGGCATGGTCCGGCACTGGACGCGCCTGCTCCTGACCGAGACCGACCCGGCCGCACGGGCCCGGATGCAGCGGGCCCGCATCATCAACGGCTTCGGCCTGGTCATGACGGGCACGGTCCTCGTGATCGTGCTCCTCACGAAGTTCACCCGCGGGGCCTGGATCGCGCTGGCCGCGATGGCCGTGCTGTACGTGCTCATGGGGACCATCCGCAAGCACTACGACCGGGTCCGCGTCGAGCTCGAGCCCGACGACGAGCTCGTCGCGCAGCCCAGCCGCAACCACGCGATCGTCCTCGTGTCGAAGATCCACGCGCCGACGCTGCGCGCCCTCGCCTACGCGCGGGCCACCAGGCCGCACGACCTCACCGCGCTCACCGTCGCGGTCGACCCGGCCGACTCCCGCGCGTTGCAGGAGGAGTGGGACCGCCGTGGACTGCCCGTTCCGCTCACGATCATCGACTCGCCGTACCGCGAGGTCACCCGGCCGGTCCTCGACTACGTACGCCGGATGCGGCTGCAGTCGCCGCGTGACGTCGTGACCGTGTTCATCCCCGAGTACGTCGTCGGGCGATGGTGGGAGCAGTTGCTGCACAACCAGAGTGCCCTGCGGCTCAAGGGTCGGCTGCTGTACCAGCCCGGCGTCATGGTCACCTCGGTGCCGTACCAGCTGCACTCCTCCGACCGCCGCAAGGACGACGACGACTCGGGCGTCGCCCCCGGCGACGTCCGGCGCGCCCTCGACGCTGCGTCGTCCGGCACGTGACCGACGAGGACGTCCTCGAACTGCAGGTCGGTCAGGTCGCGGCGGGCGGTTCGTGCGTCGCCCGCGCGCCCGACGGCCGGGTGGTCTTCGTGCGCCACGCGCTTCCGGGGGAGCGGGTCCGTGCGGTGGTCACCGCCACGACGTCGTCGTTCCTACGTGCCGACGCGGTCGAGGTGCTCGAGGCCTCGCCGGACCGTGTCGAGGAGCCCTGCGTCTATGCCCGCCCGGGCCGCTGCGGCGGTTGCGACTGGCAGCACGTGGCGCTGCCACGGCAGCGGTTGCTCAAGGCCGAGCTCGTCGAGGAGCAACTCCGGCGGCTCGCCGGCCTGACCCTTCCGGTCACGGTCGAACCGGTGCCGGGAGACACCGACGGCCTCGGCTGGCGGACCCGGGTGCAGTTCGGCGTACGGTCCGACGGCACCCCCGGGTTGCACAGGCACCGGTCGCACGACCTCGAGCCGGTCGACGCGTGCCTGATCGCGACGCCGGATGTCGAGGCGGTCGAGGCGGAACGGCTGCGGTGGATAGGCGCGCAGTCGGTCGAGGTCATGGCCGAGGGCGCCCAGCGGGTGGTGCATGTGACCTCCCGGCGCCGCGGCAGCGCCCAGCTTCCCGAGGTGGATGCCGGGCTCGTCGTGGACGGTCGGCCGCTGCGCGTTCCGCACGGGGTACGGCACGAGGTGCTGGGCCGGTCGTTCGAGGTCGCCGCCGGCGGCTTCTGGCAGGTGCATCCGGGTGCGGCGCAGGTGCTGGCGCGCACGGTGCTCGAGGTGCTGGACGCACAGACCGGTGAGCGCGTCGTCGATCTGTTCGCGGGTGTCGGCCTGTTCGCCGCGCTGCTGGGGGACCGGGTCGGGCCCACCGGCTCGGTCCTGGCGATCGAGGGAGATGCGCGGGCCTGTGCGGACGCGGCACGCAACACCGCCGACCTCCCGCACGTCCGCGTCCGGACGGCGGCGGTCGATGCAGACCTGGTGGCGCGCGGGGTCGGCCGGCCTTCGCTGGTGGTCCTGGACCCGCCGCGTGCCGGGGCCGGGCTCGCCGTATCCCGGGCGCTGGTCGAGCTGCGTCCCCGCCGGATCGCCTACGTCGCCTGCGATCCCGCCTCGTTCGCCAGGGACCTCAAGGTGTTCCTGGGCGCCGGATGGTCGATGCCGGTGCTGCGCGCGTTCGACCTCTTCCCGATGACCGAGCACGTGGAACTCGTGGCCTTGCTGGAAAGCCCCAGATCAGAAGCCATCTGAGCGCGTAGAAGATCTTGCTCTGCGCCAGCTTTGTCTCTGGCGGCCGCACTGCATCGGCTCCACCTGTACCGCGCCTCCGACAGCGTCAGTGACGCGTGGAAGGCATGCATGAAGACCATCCGCGGCAGGCGACCACGCGAACCCGAGACCGAGCAGCTCGCGGTCGACCGCCTGCGCGACTTCCACAGGGCCTGCGCCGCGGACCTTCGGGACTGCCCAAACTTCGGTTGGCTCGGTCGGGTAGGTGGAGTCAGGCCCCGTGAGCGGTCTGGGTGAGTGTCTCGCACTCGATCGGCGTCAGGCGGCTGAGTGTCTTGGCGCCGGCGGCGGTGGTAGGTCCTCTCGATCCAGACGACGATCGCGAGCCGGAGCTGCTCGCGGATCTCCTCTGGACCGCACGGTGGCGGGCGGGGTGCGTACTCAACCCGGCTTGTGCGGGTCGTCGTTCCGGGGCGCGCGCATCACCTGACCGGGCCATAGGGGCTTTCGCGCATGGCTACGAGCCCCACCCTTCATGATCATTTAGCCGCCGTATGCGACTTCGTAGCCCTGGGAAGAACTAGCGTCCGGCCAGTGCTTTCACCTACCAGCCATGACCTCGCTGAGATGCTTCGCCGGCATAACCCGAACCGCTACGGGACAAGCCTGTTCCGCGTCTACGAAGACGCACAGCGCATCCTCGACGGCCACCCCACCAGCGCCCTCGGCTATGAGTTGCCGACATTCGATGC
>JAOPWI010000094.1 GCA_025965755.1 Frankiales bacterium
TCGACGAGCGGGCGACGCACCTGCTCGAGGAGCTGGCCGTCGAGGTGGAGGCGCTCGGCGCGCAGCTGCGCAAGCCGCTGTTCCTCATCGCGGAGAGCGACCTCAACGACCCGCAGCTCATCTCCTCGCGCGAGGCCGGCGGCTACGGCCTGGACGGGCAGTGGACCGACGACGTGCACCACGCGCTGCACGCCAACCTGACCGGCGAGCTCTCCGGCTACTACGGCGACTTCGGCACGCTGCCCGCCCTGGCGAAGGTGCTGTCCGGCGCCTTCCTGCACGACGGCAGCTGGTCGTCGTTCCGCGGCCGCCGGCACGGCCGGCCGGTCCCGCCGACGCTGGCCGGGCACCCGTTCGTGGTCTACCTGCAGGACCACGACCAGATCGGCAACCGGGCGACCGGCGACCGCATCTCCGCCACGCTGTCCGACGGGCTGCTCAAGGTCGGCGCTGCGCTGGTGCTCACCTCGCCGTTCACGCCGATGCTGTTCATGGGCGAGGAGTGGGGCGCCCGGACGCCCTGGCAGTTCTTCTCCGATCACGAGGGCGAGCTGGGCGACGCCGTCCGCAAGGGCCGCCGGGCCGAGTTCGCCAGCCACGGCTGGAACACCGAGGACGTGCCCGACCCGCAGTCCCCCGCGACGTTCCAGGCCAGCAAGCTCGACTGGTCCGAGCTCGACGACCCGCGGTCCCAGGACCTGCTGGCCTGGACCCGCGCCCTGGTCGAGCTGCGGCGGGCCACGCCGGAGCTGTCCGATGGCCGGCGCGACCACGTGCGCGTGACCTACGACGAGCAGGCCCGCTGGCTGGTCGTCCAGCGCGGCGACGTGGCGGTCGCCTGCAACCTCTCCCCCGCGCGTCAGGCCGTGCCCCTGCCGGCCGCTCCGGTCCGGGTGCTGCTGGCCAGCGCGCCGGGCAGCGTGCCGGACAGCGAGCCGGACAGGGCGCGGATCGAGACCGACGGCGAGTCGGTCGTGGTGCTCGAGCTGGTGGCGCAGGGCCCGTCACCGGTCTGACCGGCGCCACCGCTCACCGCTCGACGAGGCCCGCCAGCGCGTTCAGCGCCTGGGCCAGGCCGGCCTCGACCCCGTCGGGGCGCACCGACTCGTCGAAAAACGACAGGTGCGCGGTGACCTCGCAGCCGCCGCCGGCCTGGTCGGCGACCTGGAGCCAGCCGGCGTACGGCGCCGCCGCGCCGCCCCGGGACGGCGAGCCCCACTCCACCCGCAGCTGCACCGCCTCGGGCCGCCAGTAGCCGCGGTCCTGGTAGTGGCTGCCCCCGGCCTCGCCCTCCACGTCGACGACCTCGGTGCCCTCACCGGTGAGCGACGGCGTCGCCTCCTGCACGGTGGGCAGCCACTCCGGTAGCCGGGCAGGGTCCGCCACCAGGGCGAAGACGGTGTCCCGCGGTGCCTGCACCACCCGGCTGGCCTCGTGCTCGCTCATCTGCTCGTCCTCTCGTCGGTGGCGCGCCCCTGCCCGCAGGTCGCGGTCGGCAACCGGGTTCGTCGATCTCCGCCCCCGGGCAGGCCCGGGGCATGCGCATCGTCGTGACGGGCGCGACCGGCAACGTCGGGTCGCGGCTCCTGCCCCAGCTGCTCGCCCATCCCGACGTGACCTCCGTGGTCGGCCTGGCCCGGCGCCTGCCCGAGGTCCGGGACCCCCGGGCGGAGTGGGTGGCGGCCGACCTCGCCGAGGACGACCTGCACCCGGCGCTGGCCGGCGCGGACGTCGTCATCCACCTGGCCTGGCTGCTCCAGCCGGCCCACGACCCCGACGAGATGCACCGCGTCATCATCGTGGGCACCCGCCGCCTGCTCGACGCCGTCCGCGATCAGGGCGTCACCGCCGTCGTGCACGCCTCGTCGGTCGGCGCCTACTCCTCTGGCCCCAAGGACCGCAGGGTCGAGGAGTCCCACCCGACCGGCGGCATACCCAGCTCGACCTACAGCCGCCACAAGGCGCACGCGGAGCGCCTGCTCGACGCCTTCGAGGCGGCGCACCCGGAGCGCCGGGTCGTCCGGATCCGGCCGGGCCTGATCTTCCAGGCGCAGGCCGCCAGCGCCCTGGCCCGCTACTTCCTGGGGCCCTACGTTCCGCAGACCCTCGTCCGCCGCCGCCTGCTGCCCGTCGTGCCCGACGTCGCCCGCCTGGCCGTGCAGGCCGTGCACGCCGAGGACGTCGCCCGGGCGTTCCTGCTCGCCGCGACCCAGCCGGTCACCGGGGCGTTCAACGTCGCGGCCGAGCCGGTGCTCGACCCGCAGACCCTGGCCCGGGCCCTCGGCGCCCGCGCCGTCCCGCTGCCCGCCGCGCTGGTCCGCGCCGTGGTGGACCTGACCTGGCGGCTGCACCTGCAGCCGACCGACCCCGGCTGGGTCGACGTCGGCCGCGGCACGCCGCTCATGGACACGACCCGGGCCCGCACCGAGCTCGGGTGGACCCCGACCGTCCGCGCGGACGACGCCCTGGTGGAGACCGTCGACGCGATGGGCCGCCGGCAGGGCGGTGCCTCACCGGTCCTGCGCCCGCGCACCGGCGTCCCGAGCCGGGCCCTCGAGCTCGTCCGCGCGTTCGTCCCCGGGGCCAAGGGCACCGGCTGACCGGCACCGGGTCACCGGGTCCGCCCGGCGGTCCGGTACGCCCGGCGCAGCGCAGGGGAACGCGACAGCGCCCGCCGTCCCGAGGGAAGGCGGGCGCTGTCGCGTCGCGCGGAATGCCTAGGCGGCGCGCTCGTCGGAGCGCTGCGAGGCGCTGCGCGGGATGATCGGCGCGTCCCGGCCGGTCCGCGAGTCCGACGGGTACGGCTTGAGCGGCGTCTGCTGCTCCTCGTGGTAGTCCTCCTCGACGTTGACCGACCAGATGTCGTGCGCCGGCGAGGCTCCGAGGATGTTCTTGGCCGTCAGCATCGCGGTGAACATGCTGTGGTCCTGGTTGTTGTAGCGGTGCATGCCGTTGCGGCCGACGGGGTGCACGTTGGGCACCGCCTCGGCGAGCCAGCCGCGGATGACGTCGACGTTGCGCTTGTAGTGCTCGTCGTAGACCGGATAGGCCTTGGGCATCCGGACGACGAACCCCTGCTCGACCACATCACCGGTCACCAGGTTCAGCTCGGCGAGCTCCTTCTGGCCCAGCGCGACGAGCTCGTCGTCCGACATCGTCCAGAGCTCGTCGCCCTCGTTGACGAAGTACTCCAGGCCCAGGCAGGTGCGGCCGTCCTTGACGAGGTACGGCGACCAGGAGCCGAAGTTCTGGATGCGCCCGACCCTGACGCCCGGCGAGTGAATGTAAATCCAGTTGTCCGGGAAGCTGAAGCTCTCCGGCACGACCAGCGCGACGGTCAGGAAGTCGCGGTAACGCAGGTCGTCGGCGGCGGCCAGGACCTCGGCCGGGGCCGGCGGGTCCATGGCCCGGACGAGCTGGCCGATCGGCATCGAGCTGACGACGTGGTCGGCGGCGAAGCGCTGCGCGCCGGCCCGGACGGCCACCGCGCCGCCCTCGCTGCGCTCGATGCGCTCGACCGGCGTCTGCATGAGCACCTCGCCACCGAGGCCCTCGACGTGATCGCGGCAGCGCTCCCACATCAGGCCCGGACCGAGCTTGGGGTACTGGAACTCCTCGATCAGGCTGGCGATGTCCTTCTGGTTGCGCTTGGGCAGCAAGGCGTTCAGCACGGCGGAGAACAGCGACAGGTTCTTGATCCGCTGCGCTGCCGAGTCGGCCTGGATCTCGGTCGCCGGCACGCCCCACACCTTCTCGGTGTAGGTCTTGAAGAAGATCCGGTACAGCCGCCAGCCGAACCGGGCGGCCACCCAGCCCTCGAAGTTGGACTGGTCCTTGGGCGGCCGGATGCGCACCATCACGTAGGACAGCACGCACTTGATCGCCTCGAGCACGCCGAGGTTGCCCAGGGCGTTGGACGCCTTGAGCGGATAGTCGAAGAGCTTGCCGCGGTAGTAGATGCGGCTCATCCGCGGACGCAGCAGGAACTCCTCGTCGGGGAGGATCTCGTGCCAGAGCGCCTCGACCTCGGGCACCTTGGTGAAGAACCGGTGCCCGCCGATGTCGAACCGCCAGCCATCCCGCTCGACGGTCTGGCTGATGCCACCGACGGTGTCGCTGGCCTCCAGCACGGTGGCCGGCACGCCGGCCTTGCCCAGCTCGTAGGCGGCCGTCAGCCCAGCCGGGCCGGCGCCGATGACGACGACGGAGTCAGGCTTGGACACACGCTCTCCCAGGGGTCGCGGACGCGGAGCCCACCCCGAGCAGGGCACGGCTCTCACAGTTCTACCGTCGCCTCCCCGCTCCGGCGCGCATCAACCACGTGTGGCGCGTGCCACTGGTCACGAGTCGGCCACGGGCGTCACGGGCCGGCGACGGGCCGGCGACGGGCTGGCGGCACTAGCCTGCACGGCGTGACCACGCGGACTGCGGCCCGGCCCGCGACCCCCGCCGAGCCCGGCTCGCCCCGGCCGGCCCGCCTTCGGTGGGCGATCGTCGCGGTGCTCGTTCTCGGCGTTCTCGTCCGGCTGCACACCCGCTCGCCGCTGTGGCTGGACGAGGCGCTGTCCGTCAACATCGCCGACCTGCCGCTCGGCGACCTGCCGGAGGCCCTGCGCCGGGACGGCGCTCCTCCGCTGTACTACGTGCTCCTGCACGGCTGGACCCGCGTCTTCGGCACCGGCGACCAGGCGGTACGCCTGCTGTCGGGCCTGTTCTCGCTGGCCGCGCTGCCGCTGATCTGGTCGCTGGCGCAGCGCCTGCACAGCCGCCGGGCCGCCTGGGTGGCCCTGCTGCTGCTGGCCTCCAACCCGTTCGCGGTCCGGTACGCCACCGAGGCGCGGATGTACTCGCTGCTCATGCTGCTGGTCCTGGCCGGCGGCCTGGTGCTGCACGCGGCGCTGCGCGAGCCGACGGTCGCGCGGCTGGTGCCGGTCGCCGTCGTGGCCGGGCTGCTGGCACTGACCCACTACTGGTCGCTGTTCCTGCTCACCGTCGTGGCCGCGGCGCTGCTCAGCGCGACCATCCGCGGCAACCGCTCCGCGGGGCGCTGCCTGGTCGCCCTCCTGGGCGGGGGCGTGCTGTTCCTGCCCTGGCTGACCTCGTTCCTGTTCCAGGCCGCCAACACCGGAGCTCCGTGGGGACGACCGCCCGGCATGGGTCAGGCGCTGCTGGCCTGGCAGGCCTGGGGCGGGGGCACCGGCTTTCCGGCCGTTCTGCTGGGCCTGGTCCTGCTGGGGCTCGGCGTGGTGGCCGTGCTGGGCCGCCCGTGGGTGGCCGGCGGCCGGTCCGGGGTGCTGCTCCGCATGCCCCCGGACACGCTCGGGTCCGTGCTGTTCGGCTGCGCCCTGGCCACGATGCTCGTCGGCGTCGCGGTGACCGACCTGCAGTCCTCGGGGTACGCCGCGCGCTACAGCGCGATTGCCCTGGTGCCGGCCCTGCTGGCAGCTGCCCTCGGCGCCCTGGCGCTGCCGACCCGGGCGCGCACCGCCGTCCTCGGCGCCGCCGTCGCGCTCGGGCTGCTGAGCAGCCTGCCGGAGCCCTTCGCCGACGACCGTACGCAGGCCGCGGTCACCGCCGACGCGATCGAGCAGCGGCTCGGCCCCGGCGACCTGGTCCTGTACTGCCCCGACCAGCTGGGCCCGGCGGTCCACCGGCTGCTGCCGGCCGGCACCGACCAGCTCGTCTACCCGACGGGCGGCCCGGCCGCGCTGGTGGACTGGGTGGACTACGAGGCGCGCAACGCCGACGGCAACCCGCGGCGCTTCGCGGCAGCCGCGTCCCGGCGGGCTTCGGGCGCCATCTGGCTGGTTTACGCCGAGGGCTACCGGACCTACGGCGAGCAGTGCCAGCAGCTCGACGACGCCCTGGCCGCAGCGCGCAAGGACCGCGAGGTCGTCTCGAAGCCGCGCGGACGCTTCGGGGAGAAGCAGACCGTCCTGCGCTACCGCTGAGCGGTCAGGCCGGCTCCTGCTCCTGCTCCTGGACGTAGGCCTCGGGGTCCTTGGCGTCGCCCGACAGCCCCTTGGCCCGCTCGTGCTCGTCGTGGAACTGCAGCCACTCCATGCCCAGCTCGGTGCGCCGCTCGGTGCCCACGCTGTCGCGGAAGCTCGGGAGGATCTCGCGCTCCTCCTCCTCCATGTGCTCACCGTTGACCTCGCGGGCGCGGCGTACGGCAGCCCACCAGTCGTCGCTGCCGACCTCGTGCTGGTCGACGGCCTGCGCGGCCTCGCGGATCTCGTTGTGGTCCTGGAGGGCGTGCTTGGTGTCCTCGACGTCGCCGGCCTCGCGCACGACGTGCGGGTAGAACACCGCCTCCTCGCCGCTGGCGTGCACCTCGAGCTGGTCGGCGAGCGCCTGCCAGGCCGCGCGCAGCTCATCGGTCCCGCTGAGCTGCTCCAGGTTGTCGAAGTCCCGGCGGAACACCTCGTGCTCGGACAGGATCAGGGCGTTGATGTCGATGTCGGCCACGGCGACGTCCTGCCCACGAGCGCGCTCCGCACGCCCCGCGATCAGGTCCCGACGACGTACTGCAGGGCCGAGCTGACGACGAAGAGCACCACGACCAGCCCGGTCAGCCGGTCGAGCAGCCCGGGGCCCTGGCGACGCCCCTTCTTCGGGGCCGCGCCCGACGCCCCCGGGCCGGTGCCCTTGCCCTTCGTGGCCGACTTCTTGTCGCGCGCCATCGCCACCTCCGTGTGGTCCCCGGTGCTCTCGTCCGGTCTCGCGCGCGCCTGTTGACCCGTTCGGCGGATCGCCGGGCAGGGGATCCGGACAAGTCGCCCCGATTGGGTACAGGCCTGTCGTGCTCCCCCCGTCGCGGCCCAACCTGATGACCGTGCCGAGCGTGCCCAGCAGCGTGTCGGCGGTACGCCGCTTCGCGGTCGAGGCGTGCCGGCGGTCGGGGCTCGGCCAGGTCTCCGACACGGTCGCCCTGCTGGTCTCCGAGGTCGCCACCAACGCGCTCGTGCACGGCAGCGGCGACGTGCGGGTCAGCGTCGTGGCCGCCGGGCACCTGGTGCGGGTCGAGGTCGCCGACGACAGCCCCGGCTGGCCGAGGCCCCGCCGCGCCGGCCCGGAGGCCGAGGGCGGCCGCGGTCTGGCTCTCGTCGAGGCGCTGTCGTCCTCGTGGGGCACCCGCGCCGAGGGCGAGGGCAAGGTCGTCTGGTTCGAGATCACCGGCTGAGCCGCCGGCCACGCGGCGGGCCCGGAACCGCGTCGGAGAGGCGACAGCCGCAGGGCCCGCCGGGCCGCGGCTAGTCGCGGGGCTCGTCGCGGGGCTTGGCCGCCAGCCGGTGACCGGCCGCCTTGACCGTGTCGGGCAGCAACGCGTTGACCACGGCCTGCGCCTTGGTCATCAGCGAGCCGCCGACCACCTTGTCCTTGCCCTCCATCAGCGCGCGGAAGCCCTGCTCGGCCACCTGAGCCGGGTCGTCGTGCAGCGCCGGCCGGCCCAGCAGGGTGTTGCGCAGCCCGGCCCGGTCGAAGAACTCGGTCTCGGTCGGCCCCGGCATGAGGGAGGTGAGGGTGACCGGAGAGTCCCTGAGCTCGCTCTGCAGCGCCTCGACGAAGGACTGCACGAACGACTTGGAGGCGTTGTAGACGGCCTGGTACGGACCCGGCATGGTCGACGCGATCGAGGACGTGACCAGCAGGCGACCCGCGCCGCGGGCGACCATGTCGGCGAGCAGGCGCTTGGCCAGGTGCACCACCGCGTCGACGTTGAGCCGGATCAGCTGCAGCTCGTCGGCCAGGTCGTTGTCCAGGAAGGCGCCGCCCTTGCCGACGCCGGCGTTCAGCGCCGCCGCCGCGACCGGCCGGCCAGTCGCCTGGACGGCGGCCCAGAGCTGCTCCACGCCGTCGTAGCTCGACAGGTCGGCGCGGACCTCCTGCACCGAGACGCCGGTCTCGCGCAGGGAGGCGGCGGCCGCGGTCAGCTCGGCGTCCTCGGCGTTGACGACCAGGTCGAAGCCGGCGGCGGCGAACTGACGGGCGAGCTCGAGCCCGATGCCGCTGGAGGCACCGGTCACGACGGCGAGGGGCGCAGGATCAGTCATGGGCTGTCGCTACCCGGCGGGCTGCGACGCACGCCCGCCGTGGACCCGGCCGGTCAGGTCAGGTCGCGCCGCAGGGTCAGCCGGGCCGCGACGAGCGAGAAGACGACGGCGTAGGCCACCAGCAGCAGCGCACCGCCCCACACCGGGAGCAGCTCGCCGCGGGTGGTCGCCACATCGCCGAGCTGCAGGACGGCGGTCGACGCGCCGCCAGGGGTCCAGCGCCCGACCTCGGGCAGCAGGGCGACGAGCAGCTGCTCGACGATGAACATCCAGGCCAGCGCCCCGACGACCGCGGCGATCTGGTTGCGCACCAGCGCGCCGACCGCGATGCCGATGGGGCCGTAGAGCACCATCACCAGGACGACGCCGAGCAACACCTGCAGCACCGTGCCGTCCCAGGTGAGCGGGTCGCCGCGCAGCCCGATGAGGGCGGCGCTGAGCGCCACGGCCACCACCGCCGACACGACCGCGAACACCACCCCGGTCGCCGCGATGGCGATCAGTTTGGCCACGAGCACGCGCGCCCGGCGGGGCGTCACGAGGAACGACGGTGTCGCGGTGCCGAAGCGGAACTCCTGCGTCAGCACCAGGATGCCGAGGATGAGCACGACGACGTTGCCGCTGCTCGCGCTGGCCACGGCCCGGGCCAGCAGGTCGGGGTCGTCGCGCTGCAGCGGGCTGCCCTCGGTGCCCGCGGTGAGCACCGTCGCCACGACGCCCAGCGCGACCAGCGCCAGCGTGGTGATCAGCAGCCACAGCGGCAGCTTGACGGTGCGCAGCTTGAGCAGCTCGGCGCGGACGAGGGCGGTCACGGGCGGACCTGCCCGGTCAGGGACAGGAACACGTCCTCCAGGCCGCCGGCCGCCTCGGCCAGCCGGTGCAGGACCACACCGTGCTCGGCGGCGAGCTCGCCGACCACCGCGGGCGGCGCCTGGACCAGCAGCTCCTCGGGGCCGAGCCACCGGCCGGGCAGCCCGGCCGCGGTCAGCAGCTCCACGAAGCGCTCGCCGTCAGGGGTGCGCACCTTGGTGCCGCCGCCGCCCTCGGACTGCAACTCGGCCAGCGTCCCGGCGCGCACCAGGCGCCCGGCGGCCAGCACCAGGACGTCGTCGGCGGTCTGCTCGACCTCCGGCAGGACGTGGCTGGAGACCAGAACGGTGCGGCCCTGCTCGGCCAGGCCGCGCAGGAACCCGCGCAGCCAGCGGATGCCCTGCGGGTCGAGCCCGTTGGCCGGCTCGTCGAGCACCAGCACCGGCGGATCGCCCAGCAGCGAGGCCGCCAGCCCCAGGCGCTGGCGCATGCCGAGCGAGAAGCCGCCGACCTTGCGGCCCGCGGCATCGGTCAACCCGACCTGGTCGAGCACCTCGTCGGTGCGGCGGACCGGCAGGTCGGCGGCGGTCGCCAGCACCCGCAGGTGGTCGCGCGCGCTGCGCCCGGGATGGAACCCGGTCGCCTCGAGCAGCGTGCCGACCTCCCGGGTCGGCGCGACGAGCTCCTCATACGGCCGGCCGTCGAACGTCGCGGTGCCCGACGTGGGCCGCACCAGACCGAGCAGCATGCGCAGGGTCGTGGTCTTGCCGGCGCCGTTGGGACCGAGAAAGCCGGTCACGCGGCCGGGGTGCACGGTGGCGGTCAGGTCGTCGACCGCGAGCGTGCCGCCGAAGCGCTTGGTCAGGCCCTGGAGCCGCACGGTGGTCGCCACGGAGCCGACAGTACGTCCGGCCACCGACAGGACGGGGCGCGGCGCGCGAGGATCAGGAGTCCCCGGCGGTGACGGTCACCGGCTGCGCGGCGCAGAGCCGGCGCAGCTCCTCGGCGGTGGTCGGGAAGACCGCGTGCGGCGTGCCGGCCGCGGCCCAGACCACCGGAAAGGCGTCCAGGGCCGTGTCCACGAGGGTCCGCACCGGCTGGGGGTGGCCGAGCGGGGAGACGCCGCCGATGGGCTGCCCGGTGACGGCGCGGACCTCCTCGGCGCCCGCCCGGCGCAGCGCGCTCACCCCGAGCTGCGCGGCGACGTGGGCGGTGTCCACCCGGTGCGCCCCGCTGGTCAGCACGAGCACCGGCTCCTCGTCGGCGAAGAACACCAGGCTGTTGGCGATCGCCCCGACCGGGCAACCGAGGGCGGCCGCCGCCTCGGCGGCGGTGCGGGTCGACTCCGCCAGCTCGCGCACCGGCCCGCCGGCTCCGGCCCGGGCCAGCTCGGCGGCCACCTGCTCGGTCCTCGGGTGCATGCGTTCCTCCCTGGTCGTCGTGCGGCCATCCTGCCCCGCAGCGGCCGGCGGCGGCGGGGGCTTCGGAGGGCGTCGTCGCGCGGCCTGTCACCTGCGCGGGCCCGGCGGTGCTGTAGAGACATGGACCTGATGCAGCACGGACGGGCGGGCCCCGCGGCCGTCCTCGCGGCTCCCGCCGCCGGTGCCGGGGCGGGGCGGCACGAGAGGGAGCGGGTGGCGGGGTCTCGGGCAGTGCACGCGGACCTCGAGGGGGTGTTCCGCCGCGACTACCGCCTCGTCGTCCGCGTCGCCGCCCGGGTGCTCGGCTCCCGCGTCGAGGCCGAGGACGTCGCGCAGGAGGTCTTCCTGGCCTTCGGGCGCTCCTCGGTGCCGGCGGGCGAGGCCCGCGGCTGGCTGTCCGTCGCCGCCGCCCACACCGCCCTGAACCTGGTCCGCTCGGGACGCCGCCGGGCGTCCCGGGAGGCGTCCGTCGCGGCCGCCGGCGTGACGGTCGTCCCGGACGTGGCCGAGACGGTCGTCGCCCTGGAGGAGCGCCGCCGGGTACGCGCGGCGCTCGCCCGGCTGCCGCGCAAGCAGGCCGTCGCGCTGGTGCTCCGGCACAGCGGCCTGAGCTACGCCGACGTCGCGTCGGCACTGGATCTGTCCCCTGGCAGCGTCGGCACGACCGTGCGTCGCGCCGAGTCCGCCCTGCGCGAGGAGCTCCGTCATGCGTCATCCGACTGAAGGCGTGCTGCGCCGGCTGCTCGACGAGCCGGCCGGCGTCGCGGACCGGGACCGCCAGCACGTCGCCGGCTGCGCCGGGTGCCTCGACGAGCTGGCCGCCGTACGGCAGGACGCGGCGCTCGTCGACCGCGCGCTGGCGCACGAGCCGCTCGACGTCGACCTGGATGCCGCCTGGCA
>JAOPWI010000144.1 GCA_025965755.1 Frankiales bacterium
GCGCGCGCCCCAACCTCCGGCAGCGGCTCGCGGGCGCGGCCGTGGCCGGACATGCCGCCGAGGTAGCCCGGCACCAGCGCCACGGTGTTGGTGACGTTGGCCGCCAGCGGGCTGAGCCCGACGGCGAGCAGCGCCGGAAAGGTGACCAGCGAGCCGCCCCCCGCGGCGGCGTTGACGGCGCCTCCCGCCAGCCCGGCGACCGCGAGCAGCGCAGCATCGCCCGGAGTCATCGGCAGAGTGAACCCGACCGCGGCGGGTGCCCGGCGCTGCCGAGCCACAGGCGCCGGCGGGGCCCGCTGCTACCTCCGTAGAAACCTGCACCCGTCGTGCGAGATGATGCCTGGGTCACAGCGGCAGCAGGACAGGAGATCTCAGGGTGACCTCAGCGACGACGCTTCCCGAGCAGAGCACCGGCGCAGGGGTGGAGCACCTCGACGTGCTCGTCGTCGGCGCCGGGCTGTCCGGCATCGGTGCCGCGGTGCACCTGCAGCAGTCCAGCCCGGACCGCTCGTACGCGATCCTCGAGGCCCGCGACGCCATCGGCGGGACCTGGGACCTGTTCCGCTACCCGGGCATCCGCTCCGACTCCGACATGTTCACCCTCGGCTACCACTTCAAGCCGTGGATCGGGAGCAAGGGCATCGCGGACGGCCCGGCCATCCTGGAGTACGTCCGGGAGACCGCCCGCGAGTTCGGCGTCGACCAGCGCATCCGCTTCCACTCGCGCGTCGTGCGCTCGGAGTGGTCCAGCGAGCAGGCGCGCTGGACCGTCACGGTGGAGGACACCCGGAGCGGTCAGACCACCACCCTGACGGCGAACTTCCTGCTGATGTGCGCGGGCTACTACCGCTACGACGAGGGCTACACGCCGGAGTTTCCCGGCCTCGCCGACTTCGCCGGCCAGGTCGTGCACCCGCAGCACTGGCCCGAGGATCTGGACTACGCCGGCAAGAACGTCGTCGTCATCGGCAGCGGCGCGACCGCCGTGACGCTGGTGCCCGCCATGGCCGAGAAGGCCGGCCACGTCACGATGCTGCAGCGCACCCCGTCCTACGTCGCGTCGCTGCCCGCCCACGACGGCCTCGCCAAGGCGCTGCAGGGCAAGCTGTCGGACAAGACCGTCTACTCGGTCGTGCGGTGGAAGAACATCCTGCGCGGCCTGTGGATGTACAGCCTCAGCCAGCGCAAGCCGGAGTTCGTCAAGAAGGCGGTGCGCGGACAGCTCGTCAAGGCGCTCCCCGAGGGCTTCGATGTCGACACGCACTTCAGCCCGCCCTACAACCCGTGGGACCAGCGCTTCTGCCTGGTGCCCGACGGCGACATGTTCGACAGCCTGAGTCAGGGCACCTCCTCGATCGTCACCGGCAAGATCGACACCTTCACCGAGAAGGGGATCCGCCTGGAGTCCGGTGAGGAGGTTCAGGCCGACATCGTCGTGACCGCGACCGGCCTGCAGATGCTGGCGGTCGGCGGCATGCAGATCGTCGTCGACGGCCGGCCCGTGACGCTGTCGGAGACGGTCGCCTACAAGGGGATGATGTTCAGCGGCGTGCCCAACCTCGCGTCCGTCATGGGCTACACCAACGCCTCCTGGACGCTCAAGGCCGACCTGGTCTGCGCGTACGTCTGCCGGCTGCTCAACCACATGGGCAAGAACGCGTACGCCTCCGCGGTCCCGACCTGGTCGCAGGCCCAGCTGCCGAGCGGGGCGTTCATCGACAACCTCACGTCCGGCTACGTGCTGCGCTCCATCGCGCAGTTCCCCAAGCAGGCCGACCACGCGCCGTGGCGGCTGCACCAGAACTACGTGAAGGACCTGTTCCTGCTGCGCTACGGCCGCAACGAGTACGGCGCCATCACGTTCGCCGCGGCGCCGGCAGCCGTCGCGGACGACGCGCTGGTCGCCTGACGTCGGCGCGGGAGGCAGTCACCGTGCAGCGCGACGGAGCCGCAACCACGGCGCCGGCGGGCGCCGACCGGAGCAACCGGGTGTCGGCGCGGACAGAGCTGCTTCGCCGCCGGCGCGAGCCGGCCCGGCGCGTTCTAGGCTGCGCGCGTGCCTGAGCTGAAGACGGTGCCGGCGAACGGGATCGAGATCGCGTACGAGACCTTCGGCGACCGGGCCGACCCGCCGGTCGTGCTGGTCATGGGGCTGGGCACCCAGATGCTCGCCTGGCCGGACGAGCTGTGCGAGGACCTGGCCGCGCGGGGCCACCACGTCGTCCGCTTCGACAACCGCGACGTCGGGGCCAGCACCCACTTCCGGGGGGTGCGCGCGCCGCACGTCGCCTCGGTGATCTCCAAGCGTCGGCGCCCGCCGTACACGCTCGACGACATGGCCAAGGACTGCCTGGGCCTGCTGGACGCACTGGAGCTGGGCCCGGTGCACCTGGTCGGCGCGTCGCTCGGCGGCATGATCGCCCAGACCGTCGCGCTGATGCGGCCCGACCGGCTGCGCAGCCTGACGCTGATCATGACGTCCTCCGGCTCCCGGCGGGTGGGGCAGGCCGACCCCCGCCTGATCGGCCGGCTGCTCAAGGGCCGCGTCGCCACCAGCCGCGAGCAGGCGATGGACGCCGTCGTCGACACCTTCCGCGTCATCGGCTCCAAGGGCTTCGCGCTGGACGAGGAGCGGCTGCGCGACATCGGCGCCCGCAGCTACGACCGCGGGTACGACCCCGGCGGCTACCGCCGGCAGCTGGCCGCCGTGGTGGCCCAGCCCAACCGCACCGAGCGCCTGCCCTCGATCGACCTGCCGACCCTGGTCATGCACGGCCTGCACGACCCGCTGGTCGCCCCGAGCGGTGGGCTGGCGATCGCCCGGGCCATCCCGGGCGCCCGCTTCGTCGGCTTCTCCGGCATGGGCCACGACCTGCCGCGCGAGCTGTGGCCGGAGTTCGCCGACCACATCGCGGCGCTGGCCCGCCGGGCCGAGGCTCGGTCCCCGGTGCCGGGCGGCGTTCCGCGCGCCT